>CAKZLS010000224.1 GCA_937127205.1 uncultured Rhodospirillales bacterium | reverse complement strand
GCATGGCTGTACGAAACCTTCGGCGTTAGTGTTGCCTTCACCTGGCAGGGCGCGGTCATTGCTTCGGCGGTGATGGCGTTTCCGTTGATGGTGCGGGCGATCCGGCTTTCGCTGGAAGGCGTCGATCGCCGGTTGGAAGGGGCGGCCAGAACGCTCGGAAGCGGTCCGGTGCGCATTTTCATGACCATCACGCTGCCGCTGATCGCGCCGGGTATCCTGACCGGATCCATCCTCGCCTTCGCGCGCAGTCTGGGCGAATTCGGGGCGACCATTACCTTTGTTTCGAACATCGCGGGTGAAACCCGGACGCTGCCGCTTGCACTTTACACCATGGCGCAGACGCCGGACGGCGAGAGCGGCGCCTTGCGGCTCGTCGCCCTCTCCGCCGCGCTCGCCATGATGGCGCTACTCGCCTCGGAAATGACCGCCGGCCGGCTTCGGCGGCAGTTGGGAGCCTGATCATGCTGCAGGTCCACGTCACTCGCCGCAACGGCGACTTCCTTCTCGATGTCGGTTTCAGCGTCGACGCGCGCCAGATCCTCGCCGTGCACGGCCCGTCCGGATCGGGCAAGACCACGCTGATCAATCTGCTTGCCGGTCTCGAACGGCCGGATAGCGGCCGCATCGTCATCGATGATCGCGTGCTGTTCGACTCGGTCAAGGGCATTGACGTCAAGCCGGAGGCCCGGCGTATCGGCTATGTCTTTCAGGATTGCCGGCTGTTCCCGCATATGTCCGTGGCCTCGAACCTCGCGTATGGCCGGCACCGGGACGGAACTCGGGTGGATTTCGGCCATATCGTGGCGCTGCTCGATCTCGAACCGCTCCTGCGTCGGCGGCCCGGATCGCTCTCCGGCGGCGAAAAACAGCGTGTCGCCATCGGCCGCGCGCTGCTCTCCGGACCGCGGATCTTGCTGCTCGACGAACCGCTGGCATCGATCGATCAGAAACGGAAGGAAGAAATCCTGCCGTTCATCCGCCGGCTTCGCGACGAGTTCGACATGCCGATCGTCTATGTCACCCACGCGCCGGACGAAATCGACAGGATAGCCGACCGCTCGATCCGGATCGAAAGCGGCCGCGTGTGCGCCGATAGCGTCAGCACGACAGAGGAGGTTCCGGATCTCGCCGAAACCGGCATGAGCCTGCTGGGCGTCATCTGGGCCCACAACGAGCAGACAAATCTGACCGAGATCTCGTCGCCGCTGGGCCGATTGCTGGTGGCCCGGCGGCCGGAGCCGCCCGGAACCATGGTGCGGATCGCGGTCGGCGCCGCCCGGGTGGATGCCATCGAGCACACCGATGCCGAGAACATCTCCGCTTTGCCGCTGAGGGCCAATAACAGCTGATCAGGCCGACTGGGCAGAGTGCATGTTCGAAATCTTTAGCAGCGCCGGCACCTGCTCCTTGATGTCAGCCACCACCCTCTTGTCGATGGTGCGCAGCCAGGACGCCGGGATCGATTTGGCGCCATAGGTGGCGCCGGAAAGCATGCCGGCGAGCGCGCCGGCGGTATCGGCGTCGCCGCCCACGTTGACGGTTTCAATGATGCAGCTACGGACTGAATCCGTCAAAAAATAGAAGTGCAGGACGGTGCGGATGGTGTCGACGATGAAGGGCGTGCATAGGCCATTGTAGCGATCGAAACGGAAATTCGGCTGGGCCTCGATCAATGCCTGGGCCTCCTCACGGCAATCGCTGACTCCGCCGCCCTTAACAAGTCTTTGTACCATGCGCCCGATCGCCAACGTTGCCGCGTCCGAAAGGGGATGATTGTGGGTCGTGTGGCATTGCTCCAGGGTCCATTGCCGAAACGCCACCGGATCGTTCAGTGTCGCCAGCGCCACGGGCAAATTGCGCATGCACGCTCCGTTCCCCGCGTCGCCCTCGTTTAACGGTGTCGCAACGGTGCCGTCATGGATGTAGCGCCGAATACCGCGCCGGCATGTGTTCCCCACATCGGCCGGTACGCTGCGCAGCCACTGGGAAAATCCTTCGCAAACGGCGTGAACGTCCCAGCCGCCGGCGTTAATAATGGCGTCTCCCACGCAAAGCGTCATCTCGGTATCGTCGGTGACCTCTCCCGCCTTGAGCTTTAGCCAACCGCCGCCGACGATGCGGCAATGGCTGCCGTACTTCGCGGCGATCTCGCCGGGCGTCATGAATTCCACGGTGGCTCCCAGCGCGTCGCCGATTGCGAACCCCAGATAGGCACCGAGTGCACGATCGTTCATCAGGCTGGTGTTCATGCGTTTGCGCCCCCTAACCCGTATCAGAAATAGGTCGCACGGACGCGGTAGTCGCCGCCGATCACCAGGTATTCGCCCTCTCCCGTCAACGGGGTCTGCGGCAAGAGCGCGTTGAAAAAAGCGATTTTACAGGCCGGAACTTGGGCTTCGAGAATGTAGGAACCGAACCAGCTCGCGATATCCCGTTGGCTGGAGAACGAGACAAGATTGTTGAGCCGGAGGATCACGGTTCGCCGGTCGATCCGCTCAATAATCGGGTGCTCGTCGAAATCGTTAACGCCGCGATACAGCGTTAGTTCCTCCGGATCCGCCCGGAACCGCGAAAGGGTCCACTGGGCGAATTCGTACACAAGGTCGAGCTGACTGAAGATGGCGTTGTTGTGAAAGCGACTACCCATCTTCTCTTCCACGTATAGGGTCCACGCTTCCGACGAAAACCGCAACAAAGGCTGTTTGTGGAAGGTTGGAAACAGGCCGAAGCGGCTCTCGACCCACCCTTTCATTACCGCGCCTTCGGGGCCGTTGCTGTCGTAGGCCCAACCGCGAACCAATCTTCCGTAACTCGAACGATATCGCCGCCGGCCGTCACCCGCAGCGCCCGACCGCCCGCGTTGCTCCGGATGAAGCCCGAAAACGACCTCCATGTAGGCAGTGAACATCGCGGCTGCGTGGTCGATATCGTCGGCGCGATCGAGCATCTCGAACAAGCCATGGTTGGCCTCGCGCACACCGGCCAATTGAATGGGCGTACCGCTGCGATTGAAGGAATCGCTGGCAAGCAGCGCCGTCGGCAGGCCAACGAGGTTGGTGCTATGCCCCTTTCTGGAGACAACCTCAGGCACTTCCCGGGGGTCTCGATCCTGCAATCGTGTGGTGGCCATTGACCGATTAAATGCAAGAAATGTTCCACGGGCAAAACTGCTTGAAATACGCCGCTTCGCACCGGTCCAGACAAACGCAAACCTGTGATGGTTGCAACAATGTGTAGGGGATTGTCGGGTTCCAAACAGAAGCGTTACGCGAATGGGTTGTTGCTGCGAGGCTATGCTAAAGCATTGTAATAATGAGACTAATATTGTCTCCATCCTGCGTATCATCAACTTGGCACATCTGTTGCAGTCCTAGGCTGCGAGAGCACGAGAAGCTCACGTTCACAACAGCCAAAGGGAGCGCATCATGAGTGCCCTTCGACAGATTGCATTTTACGGTAAAGGCGGAATCGGAAAATCGACTACGTCTCAGAATACCATCGCGGCGCTCGCCGAGATGGGTCAGCGGGTGATGATCGTCGGCTGCGATCCCAAGGCGGATTCGACGCGGCTGATACTCAACGCGAAAGCCCAGCAGACAGTGCTGCAGATGGCCGCCGACGCGGGCTCGGTGGAAGACCTCGAGCTCGAAGACGTGCTGCGCGTCGGTCAGGGCGGTGTTGCCTGTGTCGAATCCGGCGGTCCCGAGCCAGGGGTCGGCTGTGCCGGCCGCGGTGTCATCACGTCTATCAACTTCCTCGAGGAGAACGGCGCCTACGAGGACCAGGACTATATCGTCTACGACGTCTTGGGCGACGTGGTGTGCGGCGGCTTCGCCATGCCCATTCGCGAGAATAAGGCGCAGGAAATCTACATCGTCATGTCTGGCGAGATGATGGCGCTCTATGCCGCCAACAACATTTCCCGCGGCATCCTCAAGTACGCCACCACCGGCAGCGTTCGCCTCGGCGGCCTAATCTGCAACTCGCGTCAGACCGATTTGGAAATCGAACTGGCCGAGGCCATGGCCGCCAAGCTCGGCACCACGCTGATCCACTTCGTGCCCCGCGACAACATCGTCCAGCACGCGGAACTGCGCCGGCAGACGGTCATTCAGTACGACCCCGAGTCGAAGCAGGCCAACGAGTACCGCACCCTTGCCAAGAACATTCACGAGAACAAGGGCAACGGCGTTATTCCGACCCCCATCAGCATGGATGAACTTGAAGAAATGCTCATGGAGTTCGGCATCTTGAAGTCGGACGAGGAAATGATCGCCGAGCTCGAGGCCAAGGAGGCGGCGCAGAAGGAAGCCTTAGAAGTCGCCTGATTGGCGGAAGCCGCTGTCACCCATTGAAATCATCTCCACATCAAGGAGGAGAAGATGAGCCTCGATTACGAAAACGACCGGGAATTTCACGAGCAGGTCATCGAAGACGTGCTCGAGACCTACCCGGAAAAGACCCGCAAACGGCGCAAAAAGCACCTGAATGTCGTCAGCGAGGGCGACTCCGATTGCGGCGTGAAGTCCAATATCAAGTCCATGCCCGGTGTGATGACCGTCCGGGGATGCGCCTATGCCGGATCCAAGGGCGTGGTGTGGGGACCGATCAAGGACATGGTCCACATTTCCCATGGTCCGGTTGGGTGCGGGCACTATTCCTGGGGACAGCGGCGTAACTACTACACCGGCGAAACCGGCATCAACACATTCGCGGCGATGCAGTTCACCTCCGATTTCCAGGAGCGGGACATCGTCTTCGGCGGCGACAAGAAGCTGCGTGAGCTGATCGACGAGATTGAGACCCTGTTCCCGCTCACCAAGGGCGTTACGATCCAGTCCGAATGTCCGGTCGGCCTCATCGGCGACGATATCGAGGCGGTTGCCAAGGACAAGGGCAAGGCTCTCGACAAACCAGTGGTGCCGGTCCGTTGCGAAGGGTTCCGCGGCGTGTCCCAGTCGCTTGGGCATCACATCGCCAACGACACCATCCGCGACTGGATCTTCGATCGCGAGAAGCCGTCGGATCTTGAAGACCCTGACGCCGGCTTCGAGCCATCGCCTTATGACGTGGTGGTGATCGGCGACTACAACATCGGCGGCGACTGCTGGGCCTCGAGAAAGATCCTCGAAGAGGTGGGTCTTCGCGTCATCGCCCAGTGGACCGGCGACACCTCGCTGGCGGAACTGGAACGGGCGCCCAAGGCCAAACTCAATCTCATCCATTGCTACCGGTCGATGAACTACATCTCCCGGCATATGGAGGAGAAATACGGCACGCCTTGGATGGAGTTCAACTTCTTCGGTCCGTCCAAGATCGAGACCTCGCTCCGGGCGATCGCCGAGAACTTCGACGACACCATCAAGGAGAACGTCGAAAAGGTCATCGCCAAGTACCGGCCGCTCGCCGATCAGGTGATCGAGAAGTATCGGCCCCGCCTCGAAGGCAAGAAGGTCATGCTTTATGTCGGCGGCCTGCGCCCCCGGCACATGGTCAGTGCTTATGAGGACCTGGGCATGGAGATCGTCGGTGCCGGTTACGAGTTCGCTCACAAGGACGACTACCAGAGGACCATGTCCCACGTGAAGGACGGCACCTTGATCTTCGACGACGTCACCGCCTACGAGATGGAGAAATTCATCGAACGCATCCGGCCCGATCTCGTCGGTTCGGGGATCAAGGAGAAGTATCCGATCCAGAAAATGGGCGTTCCGTTCCGCCAGGTTCACTCCTGGGATTACTCGGGGCCCTACCATGCGTACGACGGTTTCGCGATCTTCGCCAAGGACATGGACTTGGCCATCAACAACCCGGTGTGGGGAAAATTCAAGGCGCCGTGGGTGGAGGCGTAAGCCTCCCCTTCGCCTCCCCCAAACCGTGCATATTTAGGAGATAGGCAATGCCTCAGAGCGTGGAAAAGCTGAAAGACCACGTCAAACTGTTCCACGAGCCGGAATACGCGGACATGCTCCGCGACAAGCGGGAAAACTTCGAGTGCCCGCATCCGGAAGACACCGTGCGCGAGATCAGCGAGTGGAGCAAGACCGAGGAATATCAGGAAAAGAACCTCGCGCGCAAATCGCTGGTGGTCAATCCGGCCAAGGCGTGCCAGCCGCTCGGCGCCGTGTTCGCCGCCAGCGGGTTCGAGGGTACGCTCTCCTTCGTGCACGGTTCCCAGGGGTGCGTTGCTTACTACCGCTCGCATCTGTCGCGGCACTTCAAGGAGCCGGCGTCGGCGGTTTCGTCGTCCATGACCGAGGACGCGGCCGTATTCGGCGGCCTCAATAACATGATCGACGGCCTGGCCAATGCCCACTCCCTGTACGAGCCGAAGATGATCGCGGTGTCGACCACGTGCATGGCGGAAGTGATCGGCGACGACCTTAACGCCTTCATCGCCACGTCGAAGGAAAAAGGCTCCGTTCCTCAGGACTTCCCGGTGCCGTTTGCGCACACGCCGGCGTTCCAGGGCAGCCACGTCAACGGCTACGACAACATGCTAAAGGGCATCCTCACTAATTTCTGGGAACAGGCCGAGCGCACGCCCGGAACGGCGATCAATATCATTCCCGGGTTCGATGGGTTCTGTGTCGGCAACAACCGGGAACTCAAGCGCATCCTCGATCTCATGGATGTCGAGGCCACCATCGTTGCCGACCCGTCCGATGTCTACGACACGCCGAGCGACGGCGAGTTTCGGATGTATGACGGCGGAACCACCATCGAAGAAACCAAGGCGGCGCTCAACGCCAAGGCCACCCTTTCGCTGCAGGAATATTGCACAAAGAAGACATTGGCGTACGCGTCGGGCAAGGACCAGGAGACCGCCAGTCTTCACTATCCCATGGGTGTGGAAGCCACCGACGAAATGCTAATGAAGATCTCCGAGCTGTCGGGCAAGCCGATCCCGGATGAGCTGGTGCTCGAACGCGGGCGGTTGGTGGACGCCATGACCGACTCCATGTCCATCGCCCACGGCAAGACCTTTGCCGTGTTCGGCGATCCCGACTTCGTCTACGGCATGTGCCGGTATTTGATGGAGATGGGCGCCGAGCCGCGGCATGCGCTTGCCACCAACGGCACCAAGCCCTGGGCGAAGAAGATGAAGGCGCTGCTGGAGTCCAATCCCTACGGCCAGAAATGCGAAGTGTGGCAGGGTAAGGACCTCTGGCACATGCGTTCGCTGCTCAACACCGCACCGGTGGACTTCCTGATCGGCAGCAGCCACGGCAAGTACCTGGAGCGAGATACCGGAACACCGCTGATTCGGTTGAGCTTCCCGATCTTTGACCGCCACCATCACCACCGCTTCCCGACGTGGGGATACCAGGGCGGTCTGCAGGTGCTCGTCCGGATCCTCGATAAAATCCTCGATACCGTGGACGATGACACCAACGAGGCCGGGGTCACGGACATCAGTTTTGACCTGACCCGCTAGACGAGGATAGGGCGGCGGTTTCGGCCGCCGCCCCATCAACGAGGAGAGGGCGAAATGCTGAAGCAGCGTGTTGCCGAAGCGTTCAACGAACCGGGATGCGCCACCAATCGGGGCAAGTCCGATCAGGATCGCAAACGCGGTTGTTCTTCCGCCGCGCTGACCCCCGGCGCGGCCGCCGGCGGGTGTGCCTTTGACGGCGCCAAGGTCGCCCTGCAACCCATTACCGACGCGGCGCACCTCGTTCACGGCCCCATCGCCTGCGAGGGCAACAGCTGGGACAGCCGGCATTCGGCCACCAGCGGCCCGCAGATTTACCGGACCGGCTTCACCACCGACATGTCCGAACTGGACGTCATTCACGGCGGCGAAAAGCGCCTGTACACAGCGATCCGTGAAATCGCCGACCGATACCGGCCGGCCGCGATTTTCGTTTATGTCACCTGCGTGCCGGCACTGATCGGCGACGACGTGGAAACGGTCTGCACCGCCGCGACCGAACGCTTCGGGTTGCCGGTCATTCCGGTGGATGCGCCGGGATTCGTCGGTTCGAAAAATCTCGGAAACAAGCTCGCAGGACAAGTCCTGCTCGATCGCGTCGTCGGCACACGCGAGCCTGAGAAAACGACGCCTTACGACATCAACATCATCGGCGAATACAACGTCGCCGGCGATATGTGGCAGATCCTTCCGCTGCTGGACCAGCTCGGCATCCGGGTCCTCGCGTCCATCTCGGGCGATGCCCGATATCATGAAATTGCCTGCGCCCATCGCGCGCGGGCGAACATGGTCGTCTGCTCGCAGGCGATGGTTTCCTTCGCCCGGGCCATGGAGGACCGCTACGCCATTCCCTACTTCGAGGGGTCGTTCTACGGCATTTCCGATATGTCCGCGGCGCTCCGCGAGATCGCGCGGTTGCTGGTGGACCAGGGGGCGCCCGCCGATCTCCTTACCCGCACCGAGACATTGATCGCGGCGGAAGAGCGCGCCGCCTGGCGGCAGATTTCGGTTTACCGCGAACGCCTGCAGGGCAAGCGCGTTCTGCTCTATACCGGCGGTGTCAAGTCATGGTCGGTGGTTTCCGCCTTGCAGGAGATCGGTATGACCGTCATCGGCACCTCGGTCCGTAAATCCACAGATGACGACAAGGTGCGCATCAAGGGGTTGATGGGCGAGGACGCGGCCTTGTTCGGCCAAATCCCCGCCAAGGATCTCTATCGCATGCTGGCCGGGGACGAGGCCGACATCCTAATGTCGGGCGGCCGCACTCAATTCGTCGCCCTCAAGACCAAGACTCCCTGGCTCGACATCAACCAGGAGCGCCATCACGCCTACGCCGGATACGAGGGAATGGTCTCTCTTGTCCGCCAAATCGATGCCACCATCCACCACCCCGTGTGGCGCCAAGTTCGCGCGCCTGCGCCATGGGACAAACCCGGAGCCGGACAATGAACGTGGCCGAGATCGGAACCAAAGCCTGCGCCGTCAATCCGCTGAAATCCAGCCCCGCGTTGGGAGGCGCGCTGGCCTTTCTCGGCGTCGACAAAAGTTTGCCCTTGCTGCACGGAAGCCAGGGGTGCACGGCCTTTGCCCTTGTCCTCCTGGTTCGCCACTTCCGTGAGGCGATCCCGCTCCAGACCACCGCCATGAGCGAACTCAGCACCATCCTCGGCGGTGCCGAAAACATCGAACAGGCCATCGGCAACATCTTCGAGCGTGCCAACCCCAAACTGATCGGTCTCTGTTCCACTGCGCTCACCGAGACCCGCGACGAAGACGTGCGCGGCGATCTTCGCTCCATCATGCTGCGCCACCCGGAATGGAACGACCTCACCGTCGTCCACGCGCCGACCCCCGATTTTGCCGGCAGCCTCGAGGTGGGCTGGGCGAGCGCCGTGCAGGCGATGATCGATGCCCTGGTTCGTGAAGAGCGCCAGACGCGGATCCTCCGCCAGGTCAATCTGCTGCCCGCCAGCTACATGACGCCGGCCGATGTGGAAGCGGTGCGCGACGTGGTCGAGAGCTTCGGACTTTCCGCGATCGTGCTTCCGGACCTGTCCGGCTCGCTCGATGGCCACGTTCCCGATGAATACGTACCGACGACACTCGGCGGCACGCCTGTCGACCGGGTGAGCGACATGGGCGCGTCGCAAATCACGCTCGCCATCGGCGAGCATATGCGGGGCGCGGCGGAAGCCCTCGAACGCCGCTCCGGCGTACCGTTCAAGGTTTTCGATCGGTTGATCGGCCTTGAGGCCTTCGACGCCTTCGTGGAAACTCTAATCGGCTTAAGCGGCCGGCCGGCGCCGGAGCCTCTGCGGCGCGAGCGAAGCCGCTTGGTGGATGCCATGCTCGACGGTCATTTCTTCTTTACCGGCCGAACCGCGGCGGTGGCCGCGGAACCGGATATGTTGCTGGCCGTCACCCGATTCCTTGATGAGATGGGCTGCCGGATCGGCGCTGCCGTCACCACCATGAAGAGCCCGGCGGCCGCCAAGGTTCCGTGCGATCCGGTGGTCGTCGGCGATCTCGATGACCTGGAACGTTTGGCCTCCAGCGGCGATTGCGATCTGATCATCGCCAACGCCCACGCGGCGGTCGCAGCCGACGCCATCGGCGTGCCCTTGTACCGGATGGGCTTTCCCGTGTTCGACCGCTTGGGCGCCGGCCACCGGGTCAGCGTCGGATACCGGGGGACGCGAGAACTGCTCTTCGATATCGGCAACATCTTCATCGATCACCAAACGGAACATCAACCCTACCAACGACAGGACAGGGAGGTTGCGAGCGATGCCAGCGTCATCAGTGCGTAGGCTGCGATTGGTCGGTTCCGACTCCGACTTCGACTTCGACGACAATACCCGCGCGCGATCGGAAGGAGGACCCATGCGGATTGCCTTTGCCACCCAAGATCTGAAAACCATGGATGCCCACTTCGGCGGTGCCCGCAACTTCGCCATTTACGCCGTTTCGGCCGACGGTTACCGCTTCGTCGAAGCCATCCGGTTCGACGGTGTCAGCGCCGAGGACGGCGTTCACGCCGATTCCAACGACGACCGCATCACGCCCCGGGTCGACGCCCTTGAAGGTTGCGCGCTGCTTTTCGTCCTCGCCATCGGCGGGCCGGCGGCGGCCAAGGTGGTCAATCGCCGCATCCACCCGGTGAAGCTTCCGCACCCCGAACCCATCGATCAAGTGCTCGACCGGGTGCAGACCATGCTGAAGACCTCGCCGCCGCCGTGGCTCCGCAAGGCCATGGCCAGCGAGGGCGTCAAGAACCTCGACTTCCTCGACGAGGACCTGGAGGAGCGCGCGCAATGACCGAAGCGACGCTTGCCGACGCTACCGAGCAGACGGACGAGGTCAAGTCGGGCCTCTACCGAAACTCGCTCATCGCGTTGATGCGTGCCCACGACACCTATGGCGTCTGGTCCAAGAAGTCCGACGACGAGGTCCTGGCGAGCTTCGTCCTGACCAAGGAAAAACGCCGTTCGATTCCCATCATCGGCGATCCCGACGAGAAGGTGCTGTGGCGTCTTGAAATTTTCTACACCGCCGTTGCCTATGCCATCAATCGCGAGAGCCGGCTCGACGCGACGCCGATCATGAAGATCTCCGGCGAGGGTTTCGGACGGGTGTTGATCACCGCCGGTCGTTTGGTGGTGCTGAACCGTACTTTACGCGACGTCCACCGCTTCGGCTTCGAGTCCGTCGACGCCCTGGCGGCTGTTGGCCAAGCCCTGGTCGCCGACGGCGTCGGCATCATCAACCGTTTCTCCGACGTGGCCCACTGCGACGACTGACGCGCCAGCCGGGCGGCCACGACACGATCATTGAAAGGATCCCGACCATGACCGAGTACCAGGCGCTAAGGCGCGACGGAACCTCCTGGACACCCATGTTCATCGAACACCTCGAGGCCGAGACCTGCATCGGCTGCGGCCGCTGTTACAAGGTCTGCAACCACGATGTCCTTGCCCTGATGGGAAAGACCGAGGACGGCGAACTGGTGGACGCCGACGACGACGAGGTGGAGCGCATGATCATGACCATCGCCGACAAGGGCCGGTGTGTCGGGTGCGAGGCGTGCCTGTTGGTCTGCGGGTCGCATTCCATTAAAATGATCCCGGCCGCCGAAGCGTTCGCGGCCTGACCGCGACAGCCGGTATCGGACCATCACAGGACCGGTGGTGCCATGGACACCCTGCACGGGCACCTGATGAACTCGGGTCTGGGAGACCCCTTCGATCGCCATTTGTTTGCGTGCGCGGTCGCCGTGGGGGCGGCGGAGTTTCCGCGTCCTCTGACGGAGGCGCTCGGCCTGTCCTCCGTCGCCCTTACGGAACTATCCAACACCTACTTTCCCGATGGATGGAGACGCATCGCAATCCAGGCCCTGGGAGAAGATCCCGGGCCGGATGAATTGGAGGAGCCCGACCTTCGCCAACTCCTGCTCGATCACCGCGGCTGCGGTGCGCCCGAGGAAGAGTGGCTGGCCGCTATCGTGGCGCGGCGGTCGTTGGGCGCCAACCATCTCTGGCAGGATCTCGGCCTGTTCAACCGCGATGAGCTGAGCATCCTGATGCAGCGCCATTTCCCCGATCTCAAGGAACGCAACAGCGGCGACATGAAATGGAAGAAGTTCTTCTATCGACAGCTGTGCGAGCGCGACGGGGTGGCCATTTGCAAGGCTCCCAACTGCGAGGTCTGTGATGACGTCGCCGACTGCTTCGGCCCTGAAGATTAGGTTGTCTCGCTGTAATCCAGAGTGAGGTTCACCGTTTTTCCTGGAAGAATGCCTGTAGAAGATCGCGGGCGGCTGTCTCCTCTATGCCGCCGAAAACTTCCGGCGTATGGTGGCAGGTGGAGAGGTCGAAAAACCGGGCACCGTTGTCCACCGCGCCGCCCTTGGGATCGTAAGCGCCGAAGTAGAGGCGCCGGATACGGGCGAAGGAAACCGCGGCCGTGCACATGGCGCATGGCTCCAGGGTAACGTAGAGATCGAAGCCGGGGAGCCTCGCCACTCCAGCTTTCGCGCAGGCGTCGCGGATGACCAGCATCTCGGCGTGAGCTGTCGGGTCGCCCAGTTCCTCCACCCGGTTTCCTGATGCGGCCGCCACCTCGCCAGTGGTCCCATTCACCAGAACCGCGCCTACCGGTACCTCACCGCGCTGGAAGGCCTTTTCCGCTTCGCCGAGCGCCATGCGCATGAACGACGGTCGCGTGCCCATGGTTCCTCTTGATCCCGCCTGTCGGTCAGGGGGAGGGAAGATAGGAGCGGGCCGGGCGGTATTCGCTCAAGCCCTGGATGGCGGCGCGGCCCATGGCCAGGATGGCTTCCGCGGCGCTGCCGCCGATGTGGGGGGTGACGATGATGTTAGGATGCTGGAACAGCGCCGTGTCGGCGGGCGGCTCCACCGCCAGCACGTCGAGGGCCGCACCGGCAAGGTGGCCGGAGTCCAGCGAGTCCTTGAGCGCGTCCTCGTCGAGGATACCGCCCCGGGCGGCGTTGATGAGAATGCCGCCGGGCTTCATCATCGCCATGCGCTCGCGGCTGAGCATGTTCAGCGTGGATTTGTCCCGGGGCACGTGCAGGGTGACCACGTCGGCGCGGGCGAGCAGATCTTCGAGCGAGACCGCCTCGACGCCGTGCTCGCGGTAGAACTCGGCATAGTCGACGATGTCATTGGCAAGGACAGGACAGCCGAATGGCTTGAGCAGCTTCACCAAGTCCTTGCCGATATTGCCGCAGCCGACGATTCCCACCGTTTGGTCGGAGAGCTGATTGCCGACGATCTGGCGCCAGGTGCCGGAGCGAACCTCGGCGGTGGCTTGGGGCAGCAGGCGCAGACACGAAATGGCCATGGCGATCACCAGCTCGGAGACCGAGCGGCGGTTGACCCCGGCGGTCCAGCCCACATCGATGCCGGCGGCGTCCAGGGCTTCGAAGTCGAGGGTGTCGGTGCCGACGCCGTACTTGCTGAGCACCTTCAGATTGGGCAGGCGGGAAATCACGTCCGCGTCGACCTTCTCCAACGCGGTGACGGCGCGCTCGGCCGGTTCGAGAAACGCCACCAGCGAGTCGCCGGACAGGTTAAGGCCGTCGTCGTTGAAATAGGCCTCGGGAAAGCCCGCTTGAAGCTCCGCCCGCAGTTGTGGATGGCGGGAAAAAGACCGCGAACAGACCGCTACTTTCATCACTTGCCCCTCTCATGCCAAATCATCGCCGGGCTCGGTTGCTCGTCCGGGCGCCGTTGTGGTGGTGAGGTACAGCACCGGTTTCGGTTTGGCAATTCCATCCGGCGGTCTCGCTCAACTCCGGCCGGCGGGCGGCGGTGGCGAGACACGATTGACAGGCATGGACAGGAAGCCCAAAAGGCTGGATACAGCACCAATACCAACGGTCGTTACTGATGATGGGGTGGACGGCCCCTGCTCCGCGGCATCGAAGTGCCATATGGTGGTCGTGTTGAACGCCACAATCGAGAGGAGCCGTCCGAGATGCAAATTACCACAGTGGGCCTGGATTTGGCCAAGAACGTGTTTCAAGTGCATGGCATCGACGCCGAGGGAAAGGTGGTGGTCCGCCGCCGTTTGCGGCGCGCCAAGGTTGGTGATTTCTTTGCCGGCAAGGAGCCGTGCCTGATCGGTCTGGAGGCGTGCGGCACGGCGCATTTCTGGGCGCGGGAGCTGAGAGCGCTGGGGCACGAAGCGCGGATCATGCCGCCGTCGTATGTTAAGGCCTATGTGCGCCGCGGCAAGAACGACGCCGTTGATGCCGCGGCGATCTGCGAGGCGGTGGGGCGGCCGACCATGCGTTTCGTGCCAGTCAAGACCGAAGACCAGCAGTCGGCGTTGATGCTGCACAAATCTCGTGAACTATTGATTCGCCAACAGACCATGCTGGTCAACGCGCTGCGGGCGCACATGGCCGAGCTCGGGATGATCGTGCCTAAAGGCCGGGAAAAGGTCGACGATCTCATCGCGGTGATCGAGGATGGCGAGGACGAAAGCGTTCCCGCCCTGGCGAAGGCGGCGTTGCGGCCGCTGGTGGCGCAGCTTCGCGCGGCCGAGGATGCGATCGCCGCCGCCGACGCCGAGATTATGACTTGGCACAAGAGCAACGAGGCCAGCCGCCGCCTGGAGACGATCCCTGGCGTCGGGTTTCGCATCGCGTCGTTTATCGCGGCCAGCGTCCCCGATCCGTCGTTCTTCCGCTCGGGCCGCGAGTTCGCCGCCTGGCTGGGGCTGGTTCCCCGGCAGAACTCCAGCGGCGACAAAAAGCGGCTCGGCCGCATATCGAAGCAGGGAAACCGCTACATCCGGAGACTTCTGGTGCTCGGCGCCACCAGCACGTTGCGCTCGGCCCGCAAGGGCACCGCGCCGGGGGCGGAGTGGGTCAACGGTCTGCTCGAGCGCCGGCCGGCGCGGCTGGTCACCGTCGCCATGGCCAACAAAATGGCACGCATTGCCTGGGCCTTGCTGGCCAAGGGCGAAACCTACCGCGCGCCGCGTGCGGCGGCCTGATAACCGGCGGACGACGGATCAGGTGTAACGAGGAGAGCGTATGCAGAGATTTGCAAGGGTGAAAATGACGTGATGCCAACCGGTCGAGCCGGGGATCGGGACACCTCGCAATGGGTCATGCGGACCAACCGCGTAATAATGATTGAGACCCGATCCGCGAACTTCATCAGGGCCAGCGGCCAGGTGCCGCGTCAACAGGCCGGACACATGACCGCACCCGACCGAGGCGGCAATCAAGTCAAATTTCCCTTGCAACGCAGAGGCCGTCCACACATGACTCTTTGTGATCGAGTTTCTCGCCTCCTCGGCAGGAGGAGCCGCGCCGGCG
>CAKZLS010000223.1 GCA_937127205.1 uncultured Rhodospirillales bacterium | reverse complement strand
CCGCCTGCCAGACCACCAGGGGGAATTCGTCGGAAAGATTGCCCTCCAGCACCTCTTCGGCGGCCTTGACGATGGCTTCGGCCACCTCGCTATCGAGGTCTCCGAGCACCAGATTCACCAGTGCTGCGGCCTTTTTCTGGATCCCGAACGCGCGAATGAGCGGTTCCGGCATCGTTTCGACGCCGATGGGGAAGTTCTCGAGGGAGCGTTGTGTCTGCGCGCCCCAATAGCGGTCGGCCGGAACCTCAATGGTTCCCATGCTGTCGGATTCGGTCCGGGTAGCGGTCATCGCCCTTCTCCTTCCGTCAACTCGGTTAGAAATCCGTGCAGTGTCTCGAGACCCTCGTCCCAGTTCTGCCGTTCGGTTCGTCCCGACTTTTTGCGCGGCTTGAAACCATGATCGCCGTCTTCAAGCCAGTGGACCCGGATGGCCGGCGTGAGATCATACCCCGCGACCTCCTCCGGCGATCCGAAGGAATCGCGGGTTCCCTGCAAAATCAATGTCGGGCTACGCAAGTCCTTTAGGTGGTCGACGCGCCCTTTGTCCGTGCGGCCCGGCGGATGGAACGGATAGCCCAGGCAAACCAATCCACGAACGCCCATTTCGTCGGCAACCATGCTGGCCATGCGCCCGCCCAGGGACTTTCCGCCGATGACAAGGTTCGCAGTTCCGAGTTCTCCGATCACCGACCGCCAGGTTTCCAGCAGGATCTCCGCGCGGTTGGGTCCGGCGCGCTTGCCCGACCGGCGGCGCTCCGCCATGTACGGGAACTCGAAGCGGACCGCACGATGCCCCCGCTCCGCCAGCCCCTCCGCGAAAGCCGCCATGAACGGAGTGTCCATGGGCGCCCCGGCGCCGTGGGCCAGCGCCACCGTCAATGCGGCATCCGCCGGCCCGTCGACGAGCAGTTCGGGGATCGCCATAACCCGATCAGTGACCGGGTTTCAGGATATCCGCGAAGAAGTCATTGCCCTTGTCGTCGACGATGATGAAGGCCGGGAAGTCCTCGACCTCGATCCGCCAGATGGCTTCCATGCCCAGCTCCGGATACTCGATGCACTCCACCTTCTTGATGCAGTCCTGGGCCAGCGCCGCCGCCGGTCCGCCGATGGAGCCGAGATAAAATCCGCCGTGCTTCTTGCAGGCGTCCGTGACCTGTTGCGAGCGGTTGCCCTTGGCCAGCATGAACATGCTGCCGCCGGCGGCCTGGAACTGATCCACGTAAGAATCCATCCGCCCGGCCGTGGTCGGACCGAAGGACCCGGATGCATAACCCTCGGGCGTCTTCGCCGGGCCGGCATAGTAGACGCCGAGGTCCTTGAAGTACTGCGGCAAACCTTCTCCCGAATCGAGGCGCTCCTTGAGCTTGGCGTGGGCGATATCGCGCGCCACGATCAACGGTCCGCTCAGCGACAGGCGCGTCTTGATGGGATACTGGCTGAGTTTCGCCCGGATCTGGTCCATGGGCTGGTTAAGGTCGATCTTCACCACCGTACTAGAGAGATCCGTGGTGCTGGCCTCGGGAAGATACTGCGCCGGATTGGTTTCCAATTCCTCGAGGAAGACGCCGTCGCGGGTGATCTTGGCGAGGATCTGGCGGTCGGCCGAGCACGAAACACCGAGGCCCACCGGACACGACGCGCCGTGGCGCGGCAGTCGAATAACGCGGACATCATGACAGAAATATTTACCGCCGAACTGGGCGCCGATGCCCATGTTCTGGGTCATCTTGTGAACTTCCGCCTCCATCTCCAGGTCGCGGAAGGCCTGGCCGAACTTGTTGCCGCTGGTGGGCAGGGCGTCGAGATACCGCGTGCTCGCCAGTTTCACCGTCTTCAGGGTCAATTCCGCCGACGTCCCGCCAATGACGATGGCGAGGTGATAGGGCGGGCAGGCGGCGGTGCCGAGGGTTCGGATTTTCTCATCGAGGAAACTTCGCAGGCGCTCCGGGTTCAGCAACGCCTTGGTCTCCTGATAGAGATAGGTCTTGTTGGCCGAGCCGCCGCCCTTGGCCATGAACATCAGCTTGTAGGCATTGCCCGGCGTGGAATAGAGGTCGATCTGGGCCGGCAGGTTATTGCCGGTGTTGGCCTCGTTGAACATGTCCAGCGGCGATACCTGGCTGTAGCGCAGATTGCACTCCGTATAGGCCTTGAGGATACCCTGCGACAGGGCCGACTCGTCGGTGCCGTCGGTGATGACGTCCTGGCCCTTCTTGCCCATGACGATGGCGGTGCCGGTATCCTGGCACATGGGCAGGACGCCGCCGGACGCGATGTTGGCGTTCTTCAGCAGCTCGACGGCCACGAAGCGATCATTGTCCGAGGCCTCGGGGTCATCAATGATTTTTTTCAATTGCGCCAGATGTCCGGGCCGCAACAAATGCGACGTGTCGCGCAGCGCCTGGTCGGCCAGCAGGCTGAGCGCGCGCGGGTCGACCTTGAGAATTTCGCGGCCATCGAAATCAACGGTGCTGACGTAATCGGTTGTGAGCAGACGGTAAGGCGTTTTGTCCTCACCCAGGGGAAACATTTCGTGGTGGACGTAATCGCTCATGACAAGACCCTCGCAAGCTCGTTTTGTATGCCCGGCCATCCAGGCGCCTGGATGTGTTTGGGACTGTTCTAGATGGTTATCGAACCATATTGAACCCTTGTCATGTCACGGGTTTTGGAATGTCTATTGCGCGGGTGTCGTCTTGACGGTCGCTCGTGCCTTGGTTAGCACCAGCGCGTTGCCGGCCAGAACCAGCGCCACTCCTGTCGCCGGTTGAACCTTAGAGACCGCCCGGTGACAACGCAGATCGCCACCATGATGACAGCGGAGAGGGCAAATCGGTAGACAAGGCTGGCTCCAGGATCGACCACGCCGAGCTGGTACTTGACCCCCAGACGAGGACGGTGTTGAGGTAGAGGAGAAAGTTGGCCATGTCCGCCGTTCAAGTGCTCGACCGGTCAGGAACGCACCTCTCCAGTGCGCGCCTAGAGCACGGTGCCTGCGGGCTCTGTTTTATTTTTTGCGGAACGCGTCCAGCGCAACGACCTCGCCCGTTTCCGACTCAGGCTGTCCGGCATCGTTGGCTTCGGCGGCGGCGGCATCTGATTCTGCGTCCGCGGGCGGTGCGTCCTGCTCGGACGCCTCTTCCTGTTCGGCGGCGCCGACGCCCACGGTCTTCAGTTGCATGCCGAAGTTGACCGACGGATCGCCGAACGCGGTCAACGCCGAGAACGGAACGTGCAGCCGCTGCGGCCTGCCGTGAAAATTGAGCGATACCCTGAAGGCCTCGTCGTCCACCTCCAGGTCCCAGAACTGATGCTGCAGCACGATGGTCATTTCGTCCGGGTGCTCGGCGCGCAACTCGGGCGCGATCCTCACGCCCTCGGCCCCGGTCCGGAAGGTGAGGTAAAAGTGGTGGTCTCCCGGCAATCCGTGCACTGAGGTATGAAGCAGCGCCTGATGAACCACGCCGCGCAACGCATCCTCGATCCACTGGTCGTAGGGTAGTGAGTCAGAAATCATAACAACCGCCATTCAAAGAATCGGCGCCCTCATAGAGGTTCGAGTCTAACGCATAATCCCCACATTGGCGATCCGAACCACAGGTTAAGTGGGAGGCTTCTGTTGCCAGGTGCCTCCCGAACCCCGCTAAAGCCTTATGCGGCTACAGCATATGCCTCGTTATCGTTGGCATTTAATGTGTTTGGTCCGATAACGGTGGTACCATACCGGGCAAAAACAATCCCTTTACCACGCATGTCGATCCTGTTTCGCCCCCGCAATACCGTTTGTCGGTCCCATCGTTGATGGAAATTGGTGGAGGCGCCGGGCACTGCCCCCGGGTCCATAACGCTTATTCCGAATTGCGTTTATCGCCATAGTCGATTGCTCGACGCGGGTAATATACGCTTCCGGTGGGTTGTCGCGCAACCCGCGAAACAGGAAAATGATCCGCATTTGTTCTACATGCGAAAGAACCGGGCGCTAATCTTTGGTATCGGGCATCGTTGGTATAGAGTGCCGGCATCCATACCCAGGGGAGCCCCATGGAACTGACGCCAGAACAAACGGCCGAGATCGACGCCCAGCGCGAATCGCGCGCGACCACCCGACGCGCCACCGTCCCCGACCTGGAAGAATTACTGTTCCAGCCGATCCCGTTGCTGGACCACGGCTTCGTCCGGGTGATCGACTACATGGGCGACGACGCCGCCATCGTCCAGGCGGCGCGCGTCTCCTACGGCAAGGGCACCCGGCGGGTCCAGGACGATGCCGGCCTGATCAACTATCTCATGCGTCACCGCCACACCACGCCGTTCGAAATGTGCGAGATCAAGTACCACGTCAAGCTGCCCATCTTCGTCGCCCGCCAGTGGATCCGCCACCGCACCGCCAACGTCAACGAATACTCGGCCCGCTATTCGGTGCTCGACAAGGAATACTACATCCCGGCGCCGGACCAGCTGGCGGCCCAGTCGAGCAGCAACCGCCAGGGCCGCGGCGCCGTGCTCGAGGGCGAGGAAGCCGCCCGCGTTCTCGACATCCTCCGCGACGATTCGGAGCGCTGCTACGCCGACTACGAGGAAATGCTCAACGAGGACCGCGACGGAAATCGTCTGAACGAGAACCGGGAGGGCCTGGCCCGCGAACTGGCGCGGATGAACCTGACGCTCAACACCTATACCCAGTGGTACTGGAAGATCGACCTGCACAACCTCCTGCATTTCCTCAGCCTGCGCGCCGATCCCCACGCCCAGTACGAAATCCGCGTCTACGCCGACGCCATGCTGGAAACCGTCCGCCGCTGGGTGCCCATCACCTGCGACGCCTTCACCAACTACCGCATGGGCGGCGTCCAGCTCTCGGCCCACGGCCTGGACGTGGTCAAAAAACTGATCGCCGGCGAGGCCGTCGCCCAGGAGCAAAGCGGCCTCAGCAAGCGCGAATGGCGCGAACTCATGGCCGTGCTCGGCCGCGACGCTTAGAGGCCCCCCGGGGGGGGGGGCAATCGAAAAAGTCGATATCAACCCCATGCACAGTAGCTCTACCGGTTAGCCGTACCGGTATATCGAACAACCAATCTCCTGGAATCGCATTGAGAAGACGTTGCTAATTCGTTGGCCGAGGTGACTCACGATGAAAAAACAGAACCGCAAGCGCGATCAACGCAAACGTGAACAGAAGGAGTTAAGAAGGAAGGCCGTGCTTGCCACCAAGAGTGGGCAGACTTCGTCGTCTCGTTCTTTGCTTCAACAGGCGCGGGCCGCCGCGTCCAGATTTGGAGTCAACTACTGCATGATCACCGAAGCCATTTTCGATATTGGCATCGGTTACGTCGTTCTTGGTCGAACGAAATCGCCAACCACGGTGGCGACGGCTGTATTACTGGTGGACGTTTACTGCCTCGGTGTCAAAAACGGGTTTTACGTCGAACTCACCCACGCGAAATTCTCGGAAATAGTCAAAGGCTTGGCGGAGACGGAAAGCGCCTTCGTTGACATCGCTCCCGCATGTGCCCGGAAGATCGTAGCCGGCGCCGTTGAATATGCGACGCAATTGGGTTTTGCCCCTCATGACGCCTATCCAGCAGCCGAAGCCCTTTTCGGTGACATTGATCCGCACTCATGTTCTACGGAGTACGCCTTTGGAAACGATGGGAAACCGTACTTTATTTCTGGTCCCCACGATACCCCGGCGAAGATCAGGAAGGTAATCCGCGTTTTAACCGACCGGGTCGGCGAGGGCAATTTCGACTACATTGCGCGGGTTGATGGCTTGTGATTCTAGTGGTTTGGATCAGACATATGGTACCCATCCGACGACCTTGCGAGTGTCCTGGTTAGGCGCGTGGCGCGGCGT
>CAKZLS010000222.1 GCA_937127205.1 uncultured Rhodospirillales bacterium | reverse complement strand
GCCGGGGTTGGCTTTCTCACAAATAGACCAACACCGAGGAATCTAGAGCCGTCGCATCGGTCGCGAAAAGCAACCTCGCGAACGCGTCAGTCAATTTGCCGGTAGAGCCATCCGGCACGCGCTGAAAGTTCACCGCGTTTGGTATCCTACTAAGAACTTGTCGGCTGCCCATGGCTCAATGCATCCGAAGACGTTCCTCTATCACGCCAACAATACTCGATTGGCGCGGCGCACGGCGTCCGTGACACCGAATTATCCCCAAGCGCACATGGCTCCCCCGGCCAAGGTTTTCTGCGACGCTCCCGTTTTTACGTTCCGTATGCATATTGATAAAATCCGTGTTTTCCACCACAAAATAAGGGTACCAGCCCAATATGTTGTGGACACAGGTGCAGTAACACGCAAATATAGCTCACCTTGATCGCGCCATTGGATGCAATCAAGAATTTGCCCGGGTCTTCCACAGAATGGGGATCGGGCGCGACTTAACGGGAATTCTGTTTTCTGGGAGCAAAAAACATGGGTGCAGATTGGACCCCCGAACGCGTTGCCGCGCTGATCGCCCTTTGGCACGAAGAGCATTCCACCAGCGAAATCGGCCGGCGGCTGGGCATTACCAAAAACGCCGTCATCGGCAAGGTTCACCGTATCGGGCTGCCCAAACGCCGCCCCTCCACCGTGGCGGAACCCGAGGTCGCCGAGGTGATCAAATTGGATGCGCTGAGGCCCGGCATGTGCAGCTGGCCGATTGGCAATCCGGGTGAAGAAGGCTTCCATTTTTGCGGTGACGACTCGCTCGAGGGCAAGCCCTATTGCGCCAAGCACTGCGCCATCGCCTATGTAAAAGTCTCCAAGGATCGCGGGCGTACGTCGGCGGCCTAGCGGGCAGAGTCACGGCCCCTGAGTTGGTGCTCATGAAAACACGTCCACGATGAGTTTTATCGATCGTGTCCGGGCCTGCTCGATGTTCGATCCGTCGCTCTACCAACCTTTTGTAGTTGATGGAGCTCCGGTCGGTCTGGTTAAGCCACAGTTCGCCGACCACTTGAGGGCATTTCCCGACGTGTTCGTCGTCTCCGATGACGGGGTGACATTGTCTCTGCGCTTGTCGGATTTTCAGGCGCGGACGGCGGCGGTGAGCACGGCGCTCCGCGAATTGGCGGACAGGGGACTGTTCAGCGGCTGGCGCGACGAACCCTTTCCCGTCGCCACATCGCCGGCGGGGCCCATTCTCTTCAATATGGAGCGGGCCGCCATTGCCTGGTTCGGGATCCGCGCCTACGGCGTCCATTTGAATGGCGTGGTTCGCGATGGCAGCGCGTTGAAGATGTGGGTGGGACGGCGCAGCATGGACAGGCCGCGCGCCCCCGGAAAGCTCGACCAGCTGGTGGCCGGCGGTCAACCGGCGGGCCTTTCCCTTCGCGACAACCTCGTCAAGGAATGCGCGGAGGAAGCCAGCGTTCCGGCCGACCTCGCGGGCCGAGCCGTCTCCGTCGGCGCCATCAGCTACGTGACCGAGACCGGGGAAGGGCTTCGCCGGGACGCGCTCTATGTGTACGACCTGGAACTGCCCCCCGACTTCGAGCCCCGCAATACCGACGGAGAAATCGAAACCTTTTATCTTTGGCCCATCGAGCGGGTCTTGGAAACGGTCCGGGATACCGACGATTTCAAATTCAACTGCTCGCTTGTGGTCATCGATTACCTGATCCGGCACGGTCTGATCGAACCGGATCACCCGGAATACCTCGATCTGATCCACGGACTTCGTTCCGGGATGTAAGTCCCGCCGTGACAATGGCCGGGAGTGCCGCTAAGACGGTCGCAGCATAGACGCCAGAGACCCTCAGCCACGATCGACGGAGTTTGTTGTGCTCGACGGACCAAGCTGCCCTCCCAAGAGCGGAGGTCCCGCCAAACAATTGGTGATCCTGCTTCACGGTATCGGGGCGGACGGAAACGACCTGATGGGGTTGGCGCCGTTTTACCAGAGTGTCTTACCGGACGCGGCTTTCATTGCGCCCAACGCGCCGTTCCCGTGCGACATGGCGCCGTTCGGTTACCAGTGGTTCAGCCTGCAGAACATGCAGGCGGATACGCGCCTGAAAGGGGCGCAGCACGCCGCGCCAATGCTCGATGCCTTCATCGATGCCCAGATGGAACACCACGGGCTGACGGAGGAGAAGACGATCGTTCTCGGATTTTCCCAAGGCGCGATGATGGCTCTGCACGTGGGGCTACGGCGGGAAAAGACGCTCGCGGGTCTGATTTCCCATTCCGGAATACTGGTGGGCGAGCAGCTTCTCGCGACAGAGATTGCGTCCCGCCCGCCCGTGCTGCTGACCCATGGCGCCATCGACGACGTTTTGCCGGCGGCCGCCCTTCCCATCGCCCTGGCGGCGTTGAAATCGGCCGGAGTCCCTGTCGAAGCCCATGAAATACCGGGATTGGGACACGGGATCGACGAACAGACCATTCGCCTCGACCTGCGTTTTCTCCTCGACGTTTTCCCCGCAGCGGGAGCCAACGGATAGGTTGGCACGCGCCGCGAAACCTGCGCCTTGGATCGAGGAGATCAGCGAGTATTGGACTGAGTGGTGGGGCTTGCCGCGCTATTCTTGGCTGCTCGATTTTTTGTCGCCCGCCTTTTAATCGCACGACGTTTCGCCGCGCGGCGGCGGACGACATATTTGAGCGAATACCGGTACCCCAGCCACGCGGAGAGAATAGCATAAGGGATGCTGCCGATGATGAGCGGCAAACCTTTTTCTTGGGCGATAACTTTGACCTGGACCACCAGAGTTTCGAAAAAGCCTTCACCGTTGGACAGGGCACCCTGCCAATGATGGATGAAGTTTTCGTAACCGGGAATTTCGTTCTGCTCGCCGAGCAACACCCGCCCGGTGATATAGAAGGCGTAATAAAGCGGCCACATGGTGAAAACGTTGCTGACCCAAGTCCACGCCATGCCGATGATCAGGCCGAATTCCCAATTCGGACGGCGCCTGGCAACCAGCCACGTGAGAAACACCAAGTACATCTGAATGCCGATGAGCGGCGTCATCGCCCAGAAAAGGCCGATCGCCACGGCACGAGCCGCATGCTCCGGCGGATGCGGGCTTCGCTTTATCGGGATCACGAGCTTGTGCTGGACAAGCCGATACATCCGCTGCAAAAAGGAAAAGTCACGCGCCACGAAGAGTTCCTAAGCTACTCATTTCATGAGTACCGCCAAGGGAAGCACGGCGTGTCAAATCACTCGCTTCCAGCGCGATACTCAATCCAGCAATCTTTCTTTCGCACCTTTCTCGCATTACGCCAAACGCGCGCGCGCATACGTGCCGAAAGGTAAATTCAATCTAACACCACCCTGTTTTGGCCCCATTGTGCCCCTGCGCGCGGCGGCTGAAAAGGACAAACCCAGCCTACCATTAGGATAAAGGGCGCTTGGAACAACCATTCAATCACCCCCGAGCCTGTTATCTCACGCCAGCGACAAAGATTAATATAGACTGAGGCAGCATACGGCGCAGGTCTTAAGCCGAGATAAAGGGATTCTTCTATTTATGCTTCGCGTTTTTGTGCCCTTCGCGCTCGGCTATTTCCTGTCGTACCTCTACCGCGTGGTCAATGCGGTGATCGCCCCCGATTTGGTTCGCGATGTGGGCCTCGACGCCAATCAGCTCGGCATGCTGACGAGCGCCTATTTCATCACCTTTGCGGCGTTTCAGCTTCCCCTGGGAATTCTACTCGATCGATATGGTCCACGCCGAACGGAAGCCGGGTTGTTGCTTTTCGCCGCCCTCGGCGCGGCTGTGTTCGGATTGGCCGAGAGCCCGGCCGGCCTGATCATCGGCCGGTTGCTCATTGGATTTGGTGTCTCCGCCTGCCTGATGGCGGCGTTCAAGGCCTTCGTGACCTGGTATCCGGCGCAGAAGCTGCCCCTGATCAACGGATGCCAGATGGCGGCGGGCGGCCTCGGCGCGCTGGCGGGAACCGTCCCGGTGGAAGCCGCCCTCCACGTCACCGACTGGCGTGGCGTGTTCCTGGTGTTGAGCGGTTTGACACTGGTGGTGGCCGCCAGCATTTTTTTCGTTGTGCCCGAGCACGAGAACCGGCCCGCGCCAAGCCGGTTCGGCGAACAGCTGAGAGGCATCGGCCGGATCTTCACCAGTTCGCTCTTCTGGCGGGTGGCGCCGCTGACGGTCATGTCGCAGGCGTCGTTCCTGTCCATTCAGAGCCTGTGGTCGGGCCCGTGGTTGCGCGACGTGGCCGGCCTGGACCGCGCGGCCGCGGCCAATCAGCTTTTCCTCATCGCGCTGGCGATGATCCTCGGCTTTTTGTTTATGGGCTGGGCGGCGGAACGTCTCAGCCGGCGCGGCATCCAGCCGCTGAGCGTGGCCACCGCCGGAATGATCCTGTTCATGCTGGCGCAAACCGCCATTGTCGCCCAGTGGACCGCCGCCACCTCCGTCATCTGGATCGTTTTCGGCTTTTTCGGAACGTCGGGCATTGTTCCCTACGCCGCGCTCTCTCAGCAATTTCCCGCCGATCTGGCGGGACGGCTCAACACCGGCCTCAATCTGCTGGTGTTCGTCATCGCCTTTGCCAGCCAATGGGGGATCGGAGCGATCATCAACCAGTGGCCGCCCGCCGCCGGCGGCGGCTATCACCCGGTGGGCTACCAAGTGGCTTTCGGCATCATGCTCGCGCTGCAACTCCTGTCGCTTTGCTGGTTCGTCATCTACCGGCGTACAGGTGTTCCCCAAGATTGAAGACCCGGGTTGCCGGACCGTCGGCTTCCCAACCCTGCGCCATCAGCGACCCCCGCTTCGCATTGGCGATCACGGCCAATCGGGTTGTCGGATTCAGGATCGGCGGCGTGAGCCAGGAGAAATCGTCGGGAGCGCGATCCCGAAGCGACTCCATGAGGTCGCGCCGGCCTTCGCTGTCGGCGCCGCGGGCGCGCCCCGGCAGGTCGAACTTGATCCAGTGATTGGCGATGCTTGCCGGGGTTTCATGGATTTCCGCTCCATCCTCGGTTCTTTCGATGATGCATCCGGCGTCTTCATCGGCGCCGCTGAGGGTGAAGAAAGCGGGCGCGCAGATAGGCGCTTCGCTGAGCAAGCGCCTGGCGTCGTCGTAAGTGGCGCATTCATCGAATGCTTGCCTCAACAGATGCGCCGGCGGCAGCCCCGATGTGCGCCACATCCCGGTTCGCGAGATCGCCCAGTCGAACCAACATGATCGCGTAAATGCTTTCATCGGCGGCTGATTGATGGCGGCGCTGAACCGCGACGGCGCCATCGCCGTGTAAGCGCCCACGAACCCCGGCCAGGTGACATTGTAGTAGGTTCCGGATCCGCCATCCTGGTGCGCCACCACGACGTTGCCGCCGAGACCGCGGAGCGGCCAATCCAGCGTTCGCAGCATCCGGTTTCCCGCACCACATGGATCCGGTCCGACACCGGACGTGCAGGTCCACTCATACGACAGATTGAGCAGAAAAGCGCCCGGCGTCGAAAGACGCTCCGCCACGGCCGCGATGTCGTCGCGGTAGGGGTTGCCGGTGCGGACAAGCCACCGCCAGGTGGCTCGGTCTCCAATTCTGAGGGCCAGCCCACCATAGCTGCGGCGCCCCTGGGCAACGAGGGCGGCCGCCCGGTCCGGGGCCATTTCCACGAGTGCGCCCGGCCCCTTTCCCCTGACGTCGAGCAAGGGCATAGCCGGAAGAACTCGCTCCGCCGATCCTAATTGGATGTCGCCACGGTTACTGTTCAAAGCATTTTCCCTGTTCTGCAAACTGTAGGATCTTTATATCACATGGTCCCAAGCCGCCGCAGCCGATGGGCATTCCGGTGACTTTTTAACGTTATCTCTCTCAAAGCTCCTTGAGGTTCCCATGATCCCCCGTTACAGCCGCCCTGAAATGACCGCCATTTGGGAACCCGAGACCCGGTTCCGGATCTGGCTGGAAATCGAGGCCCACGCCTGCGACGCTCAAGCCGACCTGGGCGTCATCCCGAAGGAGGCGGCCCGCGCGGTATGGGAGCGCGGCAACTTCGAGATCGCCCGCATCGACGCCATCGAGCAGGAGACCAAACACGACGTCATCGCGTTCCTGACCAACGTTGCGGAATACGTCGGCGACGAAGCGCGGTTCATCCACCAGGGCATGACATCGTCGGACGTGCTCGACACCTGCCTGTCGGTGCAGCTGACCCGGGCAGCCGACATCTTGCGGGACGATATCCAATCCCTACTGGCGGCCCTGAAACGCCGGGCGCTGGAGCACCGGAACACGCTCTGCATCGGACGCAGCCACGGCATTCACGCCGAGCCCACCACCTTCGGCCTCAAGCTGGCCGGCTACTACGTGGAATGGCAGCGGAACTTGGAGCGGCTCGAAGCGGCGCGCCGCGAGATCGCCACCTGCGCCATATCGGGCGCCGTCGGCACCTATGCCAACGTGGATCCCGCCGTCGAACGCCACGTGGCGGCCAAACTGGGCCTTGAGGTTGAACCGGTCTCCACCCAGGTCATTCCGCGCGACCGTCATGCCATGTTCTTCGCCACGCTCGGTGTCATCGCCAGCTCCGTGGAACGGCTGGCGACGGAAATCCGTCACTTGCAGCGGACCGAAGTGCGGGAAGCCGAGGAGTTCTTTTCGCCGGGACAAAAAGGCTCGTCGGCCATGCCGCACAAGCGCAACCCGATCCTGACCGAGAACCTCACCGGCCTCGCCCGCACCGTGCGCGCCGCCGTGGTCCCCGCCCTGGAGAACGTGGCGCTCTGGCACGAGCGCGATATCTCGCATTCGTCGGTGGAACGGATGATCGGCCCCGACGCCACGGTAACCCTCGACTTCGCCCTCGCCCGCCTCGCCGGCGTCGTTGACAAGATGGTGGTTTACCCCGACGCCATGCTGCGGAACCTCGAAGGCCTGCGCGGGCTGATTTTCTCGCAGCGCGTGCTGCTGGCGCTGACCCAGGCGGGCATGAGCCGCGAAGACGCCTATCAGGCCGTCCAACGCAACGCCATGAAGGTCTGGGAAGCAGGGAAAAGCTTTCTCGACGAACTAAAGGCCGACCCCGACGTCTCCAAACACATGGACGCGGCATCATTGGAGAGCTTGTTCGACCTCGCCTATCACACCAAACACGTGGACACGGTATTCGACCGCGTGTTCGGCGGGGCTTAAGTCCCGGCCATCCGATCGAAGAGATCTCGACCGCCCTTCGGCGTTCACCTGCCATGGAAATGGCAATAGAAGGACTCGGGGGGTGGTGGGGTCCAAACGAAACAGTCGATATCAACCCCACGCACAGTAGAAATTCGTCGCCG
>CAKZLS010000221.1 GCA_937127205.1 uncultured Rhodospirillales bacterium | reverse complement strand
ATCAGCGCGGAGCCGACGAATACGCGGTTGCGCAATACCTCCCGCTGTTCCGGTTTGATATGCATTCGCACGCCGATTTTGCGCCACTGATCGGCAATAAGCTGAAGGATATCTACCTGTGACGGATCCTCCCCCGCGGTTTCGACGATCAGATCCATGGGGCGGCCGTCGGGAAGCAGACGAATACCGCTGCCCTCGCGCTCGGTCAGGCCAAGGTCGTCGAGCAGCTTGTTGGCCTGATCGGGGTCGTATTCGGCCCAAGTGGTGGCATATTCCGGTTTGAACAGAGGACTTTCCGGAAGAACCGTATTGTTTCCCGGCTTGGCGAGCCCGAAGTAGATGACCTGGTTGATCTCGTCACGATTGATGGCCAGCGATAGCGCGCGACGGAACTTCGGGTCTCTGATGATCTTTCGCCACTCGGGATCCAGCGCATTCTGATTGGGCAGGAGAGCCAACTGCGATCCCCGCCCGGATCGCCACAGGTGTACGTCGTAGCCGTTCCGCTCTTCGCCGCGCTTCAGTACCGGGTAGTTCTCGAAGTTGAGGTTGCGGGCCTGCAATTCGGCCTCGCCGGCCGCCGCCTTTGCCGGAATCAACTTTGTGCTGACGATGGAAAACGCCACCTCGTCGATGTACGGGAGCTGTTGGCCTTCGGGGTCCACGCGATGGAAATAGGGGTTGCGTTCGAAGATGAACCGGGTGGACGGTGGTTTGGTTTGCAGCACCCAGGGCTGAAGCGTCGGCAAGTCGGGATTGTCGTTGTAATACTGGTGACCTTTGCGGAAATGAAGCGCGATCCAATCGCGCTGGCCCTCGGCCTCGACGCGTTGCTTGAGCGCGTCAGGGTCGGTGTGGTCGATATGAAACTGCTTCATGTAGTGCGCTGGCGCATAAACGAACTCGGGACGTGCTCCCGCCAACGCCGGGAGGAAAAATGGATTGGCCTTTTCCCAGGTGTATCGAACCGTGGTTTCGTCGATCACTTCGAAAACGGGGGGCTTGCCATCCACTTTGAGGTAGCGCGGCAAGCCGTGCGATAGCTCATCGTGATTGAGGATGTCTTCCCAGGTGTAGCGGAAGTCCTCCGCGGTGAACGGTTGCCCGTCGGACCATTTGTGTCCTTTGCGTAGATGAAGAGTAAAGACTCGCTCTTCTTCCACATCGATGCTCTCGAGAATATCCGGAACCAGGTTCCATTCGGTGTCGTATCCCACCAGGCGGGCGTATCCATAGACCACCATCATCCGGGTGTCTTTGGGGCGCCCCATGAGCATTTTCAGCGTCCCGCCATAACGGCCAACAGTCATTCCCGGCCGGTCGAAGGTGATCTCCCGAGGCGGATCCGGCAATCGCTGGTCCACCGGCGGCAGGTCGCCCGCAGCCACTTCTTTCGCCAGCATGGGTGCTTCCGTGTAGGCGGCGGCGACCCACGGCTGAACCACGACGATCGCCATACAGGCCATGGCGAGCGCAACGCGTTTCATCAAGCGATCTCCCCGTCTACTTTTGGTGCCGAGTGGGCTCGCACGAAATGCCCGCCGCCGAGGTCGTACAGCGGCGGTGGGCCCGAGCCATTGGTATTGAACGGCGGCGGCCAGGCTTCCGGTGTCGATGCCCGTCCGTCCATCAACGCCGTGAGGTCGAGCTGCCGATCGGGATCGGGGTAGGGGACCGCCGCGAGCAGGGCGTTGGTATAGGGATGAACCGGATTTTTAAACAACACTTCCCTCGGAGCCTCTTCCACCAACTGGCCGGCGCACATCACCGCGATACGATCGGCCATATAATCGATCACCGCCAGATTATGGGAAATGAACAGGTAGGTCAGCCCCAATTCCGCCTGTAAATCTTTTAATAAATTGAGGATTTGCGCCTGCACTGAGACGTCCAGGGCGGACACAGGCTCGTCGCAGATAAGCAGCTCCGGTCTGAGCGCCAATGAGCGGGCGATGCCGATGCGCTGACGTTGGCCGCCCGAGAAGCTGTGGGGATAGCGGTTCAGGTGGCGCGGGTCCAGCCCCACCAGGCGCAACAGTTCGACCACCATCTCGCGCCGATAATGGGCATCGCCCACTTCGTGAATCACCAGCGGTTCGCTGAGGATGTCGAACACGGTCATTCGCGGGTTCAACGAGCTGAACGGATCCTGGAAGACATATTGGATGCGGCGACGAAAGGGCACCAATTCACGGCTATCGAGACTAAGAAGGTCTATCCGCCGGCCGTTGTCGTTGAAAAACACATGGCCGGAGTCGGCTTCAACGGCGCGCATGATCATCTTGCTGACCGTGGTTTTGCCGCAACCGCTCTCACCCACCAGTCCCAGGCAGCTGCCGCGCTCCACTCGGAAGTTCACGTCATCCACGGCCTTGACGGAATCCGCCGTTTCGGTTCTGAAAAAACCGGATCGCTTGCGCGTGGTGAAACTCTTATTGAGGTTCTGGACTTCCAGCAGCGGGATTTCGGAATCAGACGGCGGCACCGCCTCGTCTGTCCTCGGTTTCAGGAGGTGGCCGGTCTGGTAGGCGATTTCGCGGACCGGCATCAAGCGCTCGCCGGGTTTCATATCGAAGTGCGGCACGGCGCGGAGCAGGGCGCGAAGGTAAGGGTGCCGGGGGTCGCCAAACAAATCCCGCAGCATGCCGCTTTCCATCACCTGGCCGCGATGCATGACCACCACCTCTTCCGCCACGTTGGCGACGACGCCAAGATCGTGGGTGATGATCAGCAGCGCCATGCCCAACTCGGCCTGGAGGTCCTGAACCAGTTTCAGGATTTGCGCCTGGATGGTAACGTCGAGGGCGGTGCTGGGTTCGTCGGCGATCAACAGCGCCGGTCGGCATACCAGCGCCATGGCGATCATCGCCCTCTGCCGCAGCCCGCCCGACAGCTCGAACGGGTAAGTCTGGTACGCCCGCGCCGGATCGGGAAAGCCCACCAGCCGCAGCATGTCCACGGTCAGGTCGTAGCCTTTCTTGGCGCTGATGTCGCGGTGGAGGAACAGCGCCTCGCTGACTTGGTTGCCGACGGTATGCAACGGTGACAACGAGGTCATGGGTTCCTGGAAGATCATCGAGATGCGGTCGCCACGCACCGCCCGGAACGCGCGGCTGTCGGGATCGAGCTGTGCGAGATCCTGGGCCTGATCGGGCCGTTCGGGGTCCGCCAGCAAGATTTCGCCGCTGGTAATGCGCGCGGTGCGCGGCAGCAAGCCCAAGATAGCTTGGGCCGTGACCGATTTGCCCGAACCGGATTCGCCCACCAATGCCACCGTCGATCCGGGACGCAGGCGGAACGAGACGCCGTCCACGGCCTGCATGGTGCCAGCCTGGGTTTTAAATGCTACACGGAGGTCGCGGATTTGGAGCAGGTCGTTCAAAGCCGCTCCTCCGCCTGTCCGTTCTGGTCCGGCGCCTCCACTACGTTCAACGCTTCCATCTCATCTGTCAGGAGTCCGAGAGAATGGAAATTGTACAGCGTCGTCGGATCGAATTTGAGGCCTTTATTCCGTGCGGCCATCGCCGCACGCTCGGCAATCTGATCGAATCCGTCGATCCGGGAGTCGACCGCAAGGGTCCTGTTCTCTCCGGCAATGGTCAATTGCAGCCATCCGCCGGTACGGTCGCGGCGGGTGGAGTAGTAGGCCAACTTGACCCGCTTAAGGCTCCGCCATGGCACTGTGTGACCCACCGGACCCCGGGCGCTAACGCCGTTCTCGTCGATTTCCATCCGGGTCAGCTGGCGGTTGGCTGTCCGCAACGCGTAAACGGCGAACAGAGCGACCAGGGCCCCCAGGATCGCGGTGACCACGGGGATGGTGTCGGCCAACATCAACGGTAAGGCGGCCACGAACAGCCCGGCGCCGGCGCGGGCAAAATCAGCGACCCCGGCGGTGGGCGGATAAGCATGGACGCTCATGGCCAGAATGCCTGTCGCGTATCGAGCCACCGCGCGGCCCGGTGAGCGCGGGTACGGCTGATCAAGTCGCTCACGAAATCCCAGCACCCCTTGTCGTGGCAGAGGTGGTGGGTCATCAGGCCGGTGGCCTCTTGGCGATCAGCCCGACCCTCGCGGCGATCCGCGAGATGGCCAACCACCTGATCAAGGGCGGCACCGGTGCCGACAAACCCGCGGGTGCCCGCCCAGTCGACGATGTCCACATGAACGTTGGTTCGGCGCACTCCGGGCGCCGGCTCCGCCGAGTCCCGCGGTCCAAGCGTGGAAACCGCTCCAAGACCGGCCCGAGGCAGCACGGGCAGCAACGCCGGATCCATTCGGTTCCAGGGTGCCACCAGCACCGGAAGGGCGTGCTCGAACGGCGATAACCGCTTCCACCCATCAGACAATTCCGCAATCATCACGTCTACGGGGCGGTGAGGGCCATATTCCATTTTGCGTTGATCGGGCGGCGCGTGGTTTTGGTGGCACCAGCCATGCTGAACGGCAGTTGCCAGAGGATGGCCCGCCAATCGATCTCGAAGCGTGCCGTTGGTGTCGCGGGGAATGACCGCCACGCTGACCGGTGCTTGGGTCTCGGCACTGATGGTCAATAGCCGCTCCAGTTGCGCAGTAGCGGCGATGGCATCGTCATCCCGCCACCAGAACGTCGCACACCCCCCAATTTCGCTCCAAGCGTCGAGTTCGCGCGCAAGATCGTTCCAGTCGGCCATACCCTCAGTGTCTCAATTCTCGTTGCCCAAGCAAAGTTTTGTGACGATCCGTGCCGTCGCTTCGGCTCCCCGAAAATCAATGTTGGATGCCGAAGGGTCAATTTCTAATGCTTTATCCACCGCACTTGCGAGAACATTGGGTGACAAAGCCCCGGGATCAACCACACTCAGCAACCCGCGTCGCTCCAGCGCGCGGGCTCGGAATTCCTGCTCGGTCTCGGTGCCGGCGGCGAAGGGAACGATCACCGCCCGCGATTGGGCCTGCAGAACGTCCATAACGGTGTTGTATCCGCCTTGCGAAATGGACAGTGCGCAGTTTCGCAGCAGCACCGGAAAATCCGTGCGCCACCGGTCGAATACGACGCCGGGCGGCGCATCCCAGGAGAGTTCGTCGAGTACGCTGTCCGACAGATTGGGACCGCAGATCAGTCTCCAGACCTTGCCGCTCAATCGGCTCAGCGGTCTGGCGGCGATGGCGGCGCGCAGGAGCGGTTCGCCGACGGCGCCGCCGCCCACGGATACGACCACTTCGTCGCGCCCCAACACCCGGTCGCCGTCCGCGCCGGCGGTGGCGGTGTCCACCACATATCCCGTATAGATCAGGCGATCTCCAAGGCCTGCTGCCTCCGGCAGTGATGCCTCCAGCGGCAGCACATTCCGGTCGCCATGAACAAGGACCCTGTCGAACCAGGAACGGGCCAACGTGACCATCTCCTCGCTTCGCTTGGGGTCGGCCTTGCGCACGAGCACGTCGCGGACCGACGAAAGAACCCGTGGGGGTTTGGCCGCGACACGCGCGGCAGCGAGCAACGGCATGAGTTCGAACCTGAACTGACGGCGACCGAAGGGAAACTGCTCCACCATCAGTACGTCGGGCTCGATCGCCTCGAACGCGGTCAGCAGCCGCGCCGCCCTGGTTTCGCGCCAATCGTCGTCGATGGGGACGTCGTGTTCGTCTAGCAGGGTCTTGAAGGTCTCGTCGGAGGCGCGAACGGAGGGCAGGAGCACCCGGGCGCATCCGTCAAAGCTCACTCCCGCGACATCAGGGCCGCCCAGAACCACGGTCACGCCGAGACCGGACTCGGCCATGGCTTCGGCGATCAACGATGCCCGCTTCAAATGCCCGATGCCCAGCAAATGCTGAATATAGAACAGCACTCGTTTGCTCATGGTTTAACTTCGCTCGGTAGGATTAGACGTTCCAGGGCTTCCCCGAGAACCTGGGCGGCCGTGCCGATATCGTAGTCGCGCATCATGATCTCCCTGGCGCGTGCCGAGAAGGCCGAACGGGCCGCGGGATCGTCCAGGAACCTCTCAAGCGCTTCGGCGAAGGCGGGCGCATCTCTTGATGGCACCACGTATCCGCTTTGGCCGTCGGTGACCACATCGGCGACCCCGCCGGCGCGGCCCGCTACCACCGGCAGGCCCGCCGCCTGCGCTTCGAGGAGCGCCATGCCCCATGCCTCGTTGATGGCCGGCCAGACGTACACGTCGCAGGCGGCGAAGAAACCGGCGAGGGCGTCGGGCTTCAAGGTTCCCAACCACGTAACCCGTCCTCCCAGCGGCGCCAGGGCCGCTTCCACGTCCGTTCGCGCCGGTCCGTCGCCGACCACTATGAGCTGCCACGGTCTGGAGGTCAGGCGGGTGAGGGCTTCGCCAAGAACGCGATAGGACGACAACTTGTCACCTGGGCGCATCATCGCCGCTGTTGCCAGTAGCGGCGTTTCGGGATCGAGGCCGTAAGCGCGGGTCAGGGCATCCCGATGGCGGTGCCGCTGGCCGGCCGCCTCGACGCCGGTCTTGGTATCGATGAACGGCTTAAGCGGGACCAGGCGCTGGGGATCCGACATCAGAGGCAGGACGCATTCGCTGTCGGCGCGGTTGAGCCCGAGCACCAATTCTGCGCTGGCGATCGCGGATGCCGCCGCTTCATGCCCGCCTGCCCACGGGCCGCGCCGTTGCTTCGGCGCGTGGGACGCCTCGGCGATCACGTACGGAATGCCCAATGCACGGCTAACTCGTGGACCGAGGTAATCCGGCGCCTTGTGGTAGAGGTGGTAGGTGAACCAGAGTTCGGGGCGCCGATGACGGGGGGCGGCCTGGTAGCGGCGCACCAGTCGTTCGGCCATGCGTCCGCCGATGGCGGCCAAACGGCGTTGGCGCGGCGGATCACCGGCGCCGTCGTAGCTGCGAAATTGGCTCGCGTGTTCCACCGAATGTCCGGCCAGGCCCAGGGTGGACACCAGAAGCCGTGCCATCAGCCGGTCGCCCGACGGCAATGGATGGCCGGCGGGTTTCATGGGTGCATAGAAGGCGATGCGCATACGGATCTTTTTTCTTCGGCGATGTCGGAGCCGACACCGAAGCGCTCGGCTAGACGGTCGATCACGCGGTCGTGGTCGAACGCCGTGCGCACGCGCTTCATGCCGGCCGCGCCGAGGCGGGCGCGCAGCTGCGGCGACGTCATGGCCCGGCCAAGAGTTTCGGCCAGCCCCTGGGGATCGTCCGGGTCGACGAGCACGCCGGTTTCGCCGTCGAGGATAAGCTCGGGTATGGCCGAAACGCGGGTGGAGATGCAGCAAAGCCCTTGGCTTTGTGCCTCCATCAGCACATTCGGCAGGCCGTCGCGGTCACCGTCGGCGGCGACTCGCGATGCCAGAACGAAGATATCGGCGGAGCGGTAGCATGCCAGAACCTGTTCCTGAGGCTGCGCGCCCAGCCAAGTGATCCGCTTGGCGATTCCGAGGGCGCCGGCCCGTTCGTTCAGGGCTTCGCGGAGCGGTCCGCCGCCGATGTGTACGAGCCGCCAATTCAGCGGCGCCGGCAGGCGCGCGAGCGCGTCCAGGAGTATGCCATACCCTTTCTTCTCTACCGCCCGGCCCACCGAAAGGATGGTCACCGGGGCGTCAGCATCGCTGCCGTCGCGGTCCGGCCGAACGGTTTGCGGCGGGGGAAAGCGGGTCAGATCGAGGCCGTGGTAGATCAATTGGACCCGGTCCGGCGTTGGCGCGAGCCGAGCGAGGTGTTCGGCATTTGCCCGGGTGCAGGTGACCAGCCATCGGCAATCCGCGAGCTTTTCGCGTTTTTCCCATTCGGGCGTGGTCCAGATGTCCTTGGCATGGGCCGAGACGCTCCACGGCAGATCCAGAATCAGGGCGGCGTAGCGGGTTACCGAAGCCGGTGTATGCATGAAATGCGCATGCAGCCATCGGACATCGCCGGGCAGTTCGTGCGCCAGCACCAGGGCCTGACCGAAGCGGCGGATGCGGTTGGACGTGCGCTCGCGAGAAAGATCGCCCATCCAGACGGCGCGCGCCTTCGCGTAACCGGGGCGGCGGCGGACGGCGCGCCAGGCGCGCAGCACGCGGCCGGGTTGCTGGTAGAGATATTCGGGGAGGTAGTTCACCGGTGCGCGGATGTCGCGATTTACCGGGTGGACGGCCGGGTCGGTGGGGTGACGGAGTGAGACCAGCCGGATGGGGAGGCCCCGGCGCTCCAGGCTCAGGATCTCCTGGGCGATGAATGTCTCCGACAGGCGCGGGTAGCCCTTAAGGACGAAGGCCACGGTCTCTGCTCCTGCTCCGGCCGGACTTATATCGACGAGCGTTGGTGTTCCTCCCACGTCAGGAGATTTGCTCGACCAGCGACAGATGCGCCCCCGCCGGGCTGAGCCACTGGTCCACTGTCTCGGAAATCACCGACAGTCCGTCCAACAGCCCGGGAATGCGAACCTCGGACGGTTTTGGCTGGTTCGGCAATTCATGGAGCATGGCGGCCATGCGCTCCGGGCTGCGGCCGTCGTCCGCGACCAGCATGCGCGCCAAACCCAGCTGCTGGGCGCGACGGGCGCGGATGAATTGCTCCAGCCGGGGTGTGGTCCGGGGTACCATCAGGCTCGGTTTGTCGAAGGACAGGATCTCGCAGAAGGTGTTGTAGCCGCCCATGGCGACGATGCCGGCGGCGTCCACCATCAGCTTCTCGATGCTGGCGTCGAAGGTGATCGCCTCCACCCGCTCCAGCCGATTGACCCGGTCCATGAATTCGCCCTGGAGGGTGGAGCGCATGAACGGCCCCAGCACCAACAGCGAGCGGTGGGGAATCGTCGGGTCGTGTTCGTAGGCTCGAAGCACCCAATCGATCAACGCCGCGCCGTCGCCACCGCCGCCGGTGGTCACCAGCAGATACGGCTCTTCGCCGGCCGGCTCGAGCGATCCGGGGGCTGGCGCCGCGCGGCTTGCCGAGCGGCGCAGGTAGCCAGTATAGCGGATCTTGTCCACCGTCGCCTGAGGCAGGGGGATGTCCTGTAACGGGTTGCAGACTTCGGGAAGGCCGTAGACCCAGAGATGGTCGTACAGGTCGTTCACTGCGGGTTCGGCGCGTTTGCGCTTCCACTCCGCGGCCAAGCTTGCGGGCTCGTCCATGACGTCGCGCAGCCCCAGGACCAGCGGGGTGCCGCGGGCCTTGAGCATGGCAAGCGTCTCCTTGACCTCGCCGCGCAGTCCGAGCGGCTCCTTGTCCACCAGAAAGATGTCGGGATCGAAGGCCTCCGCGGTATGGCGGATGATGGACGCCCGCAGCGCCAAGGTCTGGTCGATGCCGATTTCCAGACTGAGCGGCGTGTAGTCGCCGCGCCGGAGCTTGATGACGCCGGGGATGCGGACGAAGTCCACCCGGTTGCGGAAGCTGAAGCTGCCGATAATGGGCGATCCGGAAAGGATCAGCACCGAAAGATCCGAGCGATGATCCACCAGCGCATGGGCAATGGTCCGGCAGCGGCGCAGGTGCCCGAGGCCGAAAGAGTCGTGGCTGTAGATCAACAGCCGGCGATGACCTCGATCCCGGCTCATGGTTCTCCCTTCAGGCAATCTTTTTCATTGCGCCATCGATGAACGCGCCATCAGCGAACACGTTTGGCGAGCACTATCGCAAAGTTCGCCCCCAGGCAACGAAAACCCTGCTCGGGTATGTGATGCAACGCTCGTGGGATGCCAATACGAGGGTATCTGAAACTCCAAAAAAAGAAGCCCCGAACACGGCGCCTCGCGGGCGAGGGTGGAATATGTGGCGTCGTTGCGGCCCCATCACTCCAGAACTTGACTCGTCTGACGATGCTACCCCGCGGCGGCGCGCTTGCGACACACGACGCCCGGCAGGGCGATCAAGCCCGTGCCGAACAACCAGGCGCCGCCGGGAAGCGGAA
>CAKZLS010000220.1 GCA_937127205.1 uncultured Rhodospirillales bacterium | reverse complement strand
CGGCGTTCATGGCCAGACACATGGAACATCCCGGTTCCCGCCACTCGAACCCCGCCTCGATGAAGATACGGTGCAGGCCCTCTTCCTCCGCCAGCACCTTTACCAGTCCGGAGCCGGGGACAATCATCGCACCCACGCCATCCGCCACCTTGCGGCCACGGGCAACGGCCGCCGCCGCGCGCAAGTCTTCGATCCGGCCATTGGTGCACGAGCCGATGAATACCCGGTCGACCTTGACCTCGGACATAGGTGTCCCGGCGGTCAACCCCATGTAGTCGAGCGATCGCTCCATGGCGCGCCGCTTGTCGTCGTCCGGCGCCGATGCCGGGTCGGGCACCGCGCCAGTGACGGGTACCACGTCTTCGGGGCTGGTGCCCCAGGTGACCTGCGGCGGGATATCGCTTGCATCGAGCGTGATCTCGCGGTCATAGCGGGCTCCTGGATCCGACGGCAGCGTCCGCCAGTAAGCCACCGCCTGCTCCCAAGCCTCTCCGGTGGGCGCCATCGGGCGACCCTTGAGGTAGGCGAAGGTGGTCTCGTCGGGAGCGATCAGTCCCGCCCGAGCCCCGGCTTCGATGGTCATATTACAGACCGTCATTCGGCCTTCCATGCTGAGGGCGCGGATGACATCACCGGTGTACTCGATAACGTGACCGGTGCCGCCGGCGGTTCCGGTCTTGCCGATGATCGCGAGCACGACGTCCTTGGCCGTCAAACCGATGGGCAGGGTCCCGTTGACCTCGACACGCATGTTTTTGGCGGGCCGCTGCAGCAGCGTTTGGCTGGCCAGCACATGCTCCACCTCGGAGGTACCGACTCCGAACGCCAAGGCGCCAAAAGCGCCATGGGTGGAGGTGTGGGAATCGCCACAGACGATCGTCATGCCAGGGAGGGTAAACCCTTGCTCCGGTCCAATGATATGAACGATGCCCTGGCGCACGTCGGCCATGGAGAAATACTGAATTCCGAACTCGGCGCAGTTTTCTTCCAGGGTTTCCACTTGGATACGCGATTCGTCGTCTTCGATTCCCAGCGAGCGATCAGTGGTGGGCACGTTATGATCGGCAACAGCCAGCGTCGCCTCGGGACGCCGCACCGGGCGGCCGGTCATTCGCAAGCCTTCAAACGCCTGCGGGCTGGTGACCTCATGGACCAGATGGCGGTCGACATAAAGAATGGCGGTTCCGTCCCGCAGAACGTCCACCAAGTGCCCGTCCCAGATCTTGTCGAACAGGGTGCGCGGTTTGGACATGGATTGGATCCTTCACCGCCACCGGCCGGCAGCGGCCGGCCGAAAGCGGACTATGACTTCTTCTTGGCTTCTTTCTCGGCCCGTGCCCTTTCGGTGGCCTCGAGCTTCGCCTTTCGGTCGGCTTCCTTGGCGGCTTGCATTTCCGCCTTTTCCCCGGCCGAGACCTTGGCTGCGAAACCATGGGTCTTCTCGGCAATACGGGCGCGCTTGCCACGCAATTCTCGGAGATAGTAGAGCTTAGCGCGCCGGACATCGCCGCGCCGCACCACCTCGATCGACGCGATAATCGGCGAATACAGCGGGAACACCCGCTCCACGCCTTCGCCGTAGGAGATCTTGCGGACGGTAAACGACGACCCGATACCGCGGTTCCGACGGGCAATACAGACACCCTCGAACGCCTGCAATCGCTCGCGCGAGCCTTCCACAACCTTGACCTTGACCCGCAGCGTGTCGCCGGGAGCGAAGACCGGCACGGGCCGTTGGTCGGTGAGCTTCTGGATTTGCTCTTGGTCGATTTGTTCAATCAGGTTCATGGCAGCGTGTCCCTGTTCATCCTATGGGACCGGGCTCACCGGTCACAATGTCCTGTCTTCGGTTTCGGGCTGATCCGCCACATGGCGGGCCCAAAGATCCGGTCTGCGTTCTCGGGTGATCTGCTCCGCGCGGCGACGCCGCCACGCTTCGATCAACCCGTGATTGCCGGAAAGCAAAACTTCCGGCACGTCGTTGTCCCGCCATTGGCGGGGCCGCGTATATTGGGGGTACTCCAGGAGTCCCCCTTCGAAGCTCTCCTCGGCTAGCGAGCCCGGATCACCAACGACCCCCGGCAACAGCCTGACGCAAGCGTCGATCAGCGCCACCGCGGCCGGCTCGCCGCCCGAAAGGACGAAGTCGCCGAGGCTGATTTCCTCCGGCGCCCAAGCCTCAAGTACCCGCTCATCCACACCCTCGAAGCGGCCGCATAGCAGAACCATTCCGGTTCCTTCGGCCAACGCCCGAACCCTGGCCTGATCAAGCGGCCGGCCACGAGGCGTCAGGAAAATGAGCGGCAGTCCGGGTGCTGAACGCATGGCCGCGCCGATCGAGGCATCCACCACGTCCGGCCGCATGACCATTCCCGGCCCACCTCCGAAAGGTGTGTCGTCAACGGTGCGGTGTTTATCGCGCGCGAAGTCGCGAATGTCCACCGTTTCCAGCACCCATTTGCCATCGGACAACGCCTGTCCGGCCAGCGACTGCCCCACCGATCCCGGAAACATCTCCGGGAACAGGGTAATTACGCGGGCGGTCCACGGTTTGGCCTCGGTCACTTCGTCTCTCCGCCGTTCTTTCGGCCACCGCCCTTTTGGCCACCGGCTGTCTCCTCGCCGCCTTTGTCGCCACGGGCATCATCTTCCTCATCACCGGCCAGATCGAGCAGGCCTGCGATGGGCGCGATTACCAGCAGGCCCGCCGATAAATCTACCATCGGCACCGTCTCTCGGGTGAACGGCACCATGTGGTTGCCGACAGCCGGGCCCTCAATCTCGATTACCGTTCCGGCGCCGAACTCATGGACGGCGCGAACCCGGCCGAGATCGCTGTTTTCAGCGGCGCTATCGCCGTCGTGACCCGTCAGGACCGCTCGCAACCCGATCAGGTCGGCATGGTAATACTCATCCTCATCCGGCGCGGGGAGGGCGTCCCGGGACACAAACAGTTTCTCACCTTTCAGGGCTTCGGCTGAAGTCCGGTCCGCAATGCCCTCGATCCGGGCCACCATCCGCCCTTTGGCTTGACCGACCACCCGGATGCGATAGCGCCGTTCACCGGATTGGCTTGAAACCGGTCCGTAGGCTGCGACGTCCTCGGGATTGGCGGTAAAGCTCTTGATCCAGACGTCGCCCTTCAGCCCGCGCACACCGGTGATCACGCCCACGCAAATTGTGCCCGCATCCTTGTTCGCGCCGCGGTTCCGTGTACCCATCGGCGGCCGCGCGACACTGCGCCGTTAACCGGCGGGGGCCTCTTCCGCGGGGGCTTCGGCCGGCGCTTCGACAGGGGTCTCGGCCGCCGCCTTGGCCGCTTCCTCGGCATCTTTCAGACGTTCCTGCGCCTTGGCCTTCGGCTGCGACTTCTTGGTCTGCTCGCGTCTCTCGCGCGGCTCCATTAGGCCATTCTTGGCGCAGAAGCTGGCGACCCGATCACTCGGATTGGCGCCGACGCCCAGCCAATACTTGAGCCGCTCCTCCTTGAGCAAAATGCGCTCGGGATCGTCGCTGGCCAATTGCGGATTGTAGGTTCCCACCACTTCGATAAAGCGACCGTCGCGGGGGCTCCGCGAGTCGGCTACCACGATGCGATAAAAGGGGCGCTTTTTGGCGCCGCCGCGGGTCAAGCGAATGCGTAACGACATCTGTTGAATCGTCCTTCCTATTAAGCTTAGCCGAATGGGCCCTGTTTCATGGGCGGCATCTGAGAAAGCAGTTCCGGCGGCAATCCGCGCCCCGGCATCATTCCCTTCCGCCCCATCTTTCCCATCTTCTTCATCATCGTGCCCATCTGCCGATGCTGCTTGAGCAAACGATTGACGTCTTGAACCGTGGATCCAGACCCAGTGGCAATGCGTCGGCGCCGCGAGCCGTTCAGAAGCTTCGGGTTGCGCCGCTCCGCCAGGGTCATGGACAGAATGATCGCCTCCTGCTTTGCCAGCATGGAGTTATCGATATTGGCGCCCTCGAGCTGCTGCTTGATCTTACCGACACCGGGCAGCATGCCCAACAATCCCTTAACGTCGCCCATTTTGCGGATCTGCTTGAACTGATCAAGCATGTCTTCAAGGGAGAACTCGCCCTTGCTCATCTTGCGCGCCAGCTTTTCAGCTTTTTCCTGGTCCAGGACGTCGGCGGCGCGTTCCACCAGCCCGACGACATCGCCCATGCCCAGAATGCGTCCGGCGACGCGGCTCGCCTGAAACGGCTCCATCTCGTCGAGCTTCTCGCCGACGCCCATCAGCTTGATCGGCTTCCCGGTGACCGCCCGCATGGACAAGGCTGCGCCGCCGCGGGCATCGCCATCCACGCGCGTCAGCACTATCCCGGTAAGTCCCACCTGTTGGTGGAAGGAATCGGCGAGCGTTACCGCGTCTTGACCGGTCATGGCATCGGCGACGAGCAGGGTCTCCACCGGATGGGCCACTTCTTTTACCGCCGCCGCCTCGGCCATCATCGTTTCGTCGACGTGCAGCCGCCCGGCCGTATCTAGGATGATGACGTCATAGCCTTCGCGGCGCCCGGTCTCCATGGCCCGCTTGGCGATGGCCGCCGGCTGTTCGTCCTGAACCACCGGCAGCACCGCCGTATCGCTTTGCTGACCCAGAATGGCGAGCTGTTGCTGGGCGGCCGGCCGGTAAATGTCCAGCGACGCCATCAGCACCTTTTTCTTCTCGCGCTTCTTGATCAGGTTGGCCAGCTTGGCGCAGCTCGTGGTTTTACCCGAGCCCTGCAGCCCAACCACCAACACCGCCACCGGAGGATTGCCCCCCAGGTCCACGCCCGAGTCCTTGCCAATCTCTTTTTCGTCTTGAGGGTCGCCGCCGAGAGTCTCCACCAGGTGATCGTGAACGATCTTGATCACCATCTGACCCGGCGTGACGCTTCTCAGCACCTCCTGCCCGAGCGCCCGGTCGCGAACCCCGGCAATGAAGTCCTTGACCACCGGCAGCGCCACGTCGGCCTCGAGCAACGCAATGCGGACCTCCCGCAAGGCCTCAGTGACGTCGGTCTCCGAGAGGGCCCCACGCTTCTTGAGCCCGTCGAAGATCTCTCCCAGCCGTCCTGTCAGACTGTCGAACACGCGCCCTGTGCTCCCGATCGATCCGCGCCCGTCACGAGTACGGGCAAAGAACCGTAAAATAAGGTGTTCAATGAAAAAAGCCAGCACGCGAAGCTCGCGGACTGGCCGTCCCGCCAAAAAATGGCCGTTCAGGCGGCGCACTCTAGGTTCGGTAGCGCATCAAGTCAAGCCGGGTGACGGCATTCGGATGTTGCAAAAATGAACTTAAAGTTGTATTTTGTAATTTATGCATCTAATAAGAGTATTGTAGCGCGCTATGCCTGACGACTCTATCAGACCCCATCCGCCGCAGCCTTCTCGAATCGATGGTATGGACTTGCACGTTGCCGCAAGATTGAAGCAGCGGCGCCTGCAGCTTCAGATTGAGCCACAACTGCTCGACGTTGCCATCGGCGAACGGTCTGGAACAATTGAGCGAGTGGAACGGGGCAAAAAACGGTTGGCGGCGTCCCAACTGTACAAACTTGCGGTGGTCCTGGGCGTCAGCGTTCAGTACTTCTTCAACAACGATGTCCAAGGCGACGACCCTGACGACCACAAAGTGACCGAATTGCCCACCACCGATCAAAAGGCGCTGATGGACGCCAAGCGGTTCGCGCGCGCGCTGGCCCGGATCCCAAGCCCCGCCATTCGGCGCATGATCGGTGACCTGCTAAAATCACTGGTTGCCTCCAAGCATCTTCCAGCCATCCCTCCTCCGCCAGGCGATCAGGGGGGGCAGCAATCAGGCTCGGAGAAAAGCGGTGCAAAGGTCGAGACGCCAGGAGGGTCCAACCCAACCGAGTCAGCGCCCTGCAAGAGGACAATCGACAGCGCTCCGGATAAACACTGGCTTGCCTGAGGCATAAAACACCCTCAGCACAAGCGCGCTCCTTGACCCGCGTCCCCGGGGAACACTAAAGTCGGCCCGTGGAATTTACTGAAATCAGCGATGCCGCCGCCCTCGTGGGGCTGACCTGCCGCGGCGGTTTTCACCCCTGCCCGGATGACGCCGTCCCTGGCGAAGCGGGGACCGTGGTGCTTGTCGGCAACGCCGGTCCGGATATGTGGCGGGCATTTACCGCCGGGACCTCATCGGAAGACCGCCAGGGGTCGGACAACCCACTTGACACCTGGACCCGGCGCGTGTTGACGGGGGTCGCCCGCTCCCTTGGCGCCACGCCGCTTTTTCCGTTCGAAGGCCCCCCTTTCCTTCCGTTCTCGCGATGGGCAAAACGCGCCGAGCCTGTGTTCACGTCACCCGTCGGTCCGCTGATCCACCCTGAATACGGGCTCTGGCACGCCTACCGGGGCGCCCTGGTGTTTGCCGAGACTTTGGCTCTGCCGCCGAGGCCGGAAGCAATCAGTCCATGTGACCAGTGCGCGGACAAACCGTGCCTAAGCACCTGTCCCGTGGATGCGCTTAGCGCCGGGCGGTACGATGTACCCGCCTGCTTGGCGCACATAACGTCGCCGGCGGGGATGGATTGCATGATGCTGCATTGTCGCGCCCGTCGCGCCTGTCCTGTCGGCCGCCGCTACCAATACGAGCCCGACCAGTCGATGCTTCACATGCGCGGCTTTGTGGGTCACAAAACGCTGGCTCGCTGACGACGAACGATAGACTTTGTATCCACCGACGCCATATGTTCCGAGTTATGAACGATCTGCCCTTCACCAAGATGCACGGCCTCGGCAATGATTTCGTGGTCCTGGACGCCCGCCGCCAACGTTTGGAAATCGGCGAACGCCAGGCGCGCGCCATCGCCGACCGGCGGACCGGGGTCGGCTGCGACCAGTTGATCATCGTCGAGCCGGCGGTCAACGCGTTCGCCGACGCGTTCATGCGCATCCGCAATGCCGACGGCGGAGAGGTGGAGGCCTGCGGAAACGCCAGCCGCTGCGTCGCCACGATGATCATGGGCGAAAAGCAATCGCGCCACGCGATCATCGAGACCGTCGCCGGGCTGCTGGACGCAGAGTCCGCCGATAACGGCATGGTCAGCGTGGACATGGGCCGCATCCGTTTCGATTGGCGCGACATTCCGCTGTCAAAGGCCATGGACACCAAGCACCTGGATCTGGAGGCCGGACCGCTGAAGGACCCGGCGGCGGTGAACATCGGCAACCCGCACGCCGTGTTCTTCGTGGACGACGCCGAAGCGGTGCCGCTGGATATTTATGGTCCCGTGATCGAAAGGAACGCTTTGTTTCCCGAATTCGCCAATGTCGAAGCGGCTCAGATCATGTCCCGCGATCGCATTCGGCTCAGGGTATGGGAGCGCGGCGTGGGTATAACCCGGGCTTGCGGAACGGGCGCGTGTGCCGCGCTGGCGGCCGCCAGCCGCCGTGGGTTGACCGACCGGACGGCCGAGGTCGTACTGGATGGCGGGACGCTGCGCATCGAGTGGCTGAAAGATGACCACATCTTGATGACCGGTCCGGTGTCGGTGAGCTTTTCCGGCGTTCTCGACCGCTCGTTGCTGGCGTGAGAGCCGAACGATGACCGAACCCCGAATCGTTACCTTGGGCTGCCGGTTGAATACGCTCGAGTCCGAAATCATTCGCAGCGAGGCCGCTGCCGCCGCGCTCGAAGATACGGTGATAGTCAACACCTGCGCGGTGACCACCGAAGCCGTGCGCCAAGCCCGCCAGACCATTCGCCGGCTGCGCCGGGAAAGGCCGGACGGCCGGATCATCGTCACCGGTTGCGCGGCGCAATTGGCCCCGGACACGTTCGCGGCCATGCCCGAAGTGGACCAGGTGCTCGGTAATGCCGAAAAGCTCCAGCGCGCCCACTTGGCACGGAGCGATCGACCGATCGCCGTCTCCGACATCATGACGGTCAAAGAAACCGCCGCTCACCTGCTTCAGGGTTTCGAAAGCCGGACGCGGGCGTTCGTTCAGGTCCAACAGGGCTGCGATTACCGCTGCACCTTCTGCATCATTCCGTTCGCCCGAGGTCCTAATCGCAGTTTCGAAGTGGGCCGGATCGTCGATCAGGTTCGCTTGCTGTGCGAAAACGGTTACGCGGAAGTAGTGCTGACCGGGGTCGACATCTGTTCCTACGGCGCCGATCTCCTTGGTCAACCGACGCTCGGCGCGCTGGTCCGAACCGTGCTAGTCGAGGTCCCCGAGTTGAAACGGCTCAGATTGTCGTCCCTGGACCCGGCCGCCATGGACAACGGCCTGTTCGATACTCTGGGCGATGAACCACGCATGATGCCGCACCTGCACTTGAGCCTGCAAGCCGGCGACGACACGATCCTCAAGCGCATGAAGCGCCGCCATTCCCGCGCCCAGGCGGTAGCGGTGGCGGAACGCGCCCGCCGCGCCCGTCCCGACGTGGTATTGGGCGCCGATCTGATCGCCGGCTTCCCCACCGAAACCGAGGACATGTTCAACCGTACCCTGGACTCGGTGGAAGACGTCGGGCTGACCTACTTGCACGTATTTCCGTTTTCCGCCCGGTCCGGCACGCCGGCCGCGCGAATGCCGCAGATTGCGGGCCCCGTGAAGCGAGCGCGCGCGGCGGCCCTGCGCGAAGCCGGGGATCGGGCGCAAAGGCGATTTTTCGAGAGCCGGGTGGGCAAAACGACAGAGATCCTGGTGGAACAGGGCCGCGATGGACGCTGCCCGCACTATGCGCCCGTATCCCTCGACTTCGACGTCCCCCAGGGCGCCATTGTCTCCGCGCGCATCACCGGCGCCCATTCCGATCGCTTGAAAGGCGGATACCCCGAATGACCGAGATGCTGAGCGAACAGAAACAAAGTCTCGGATGGCTTGCCCGGATGAGAAAGGGGCTCAGCCGGTCGTCGGCGAAGCTGACCGGCGGGATCACCGACCTGTTCACCAAACGCAAGCTCGATGACGATGCGCTGGAGGAACTCGAAGAACTGCTGATCCGTTCGGATCTCGGCGTGACCACCGCGACAAAGCTCACCCAATCACTGGCCAACAGCCGGTTCAATCAGGAGGTCTCGTCGGAAGAGATCCGTGGCGCACTGGCCGACGACATGGCAACGATCCTCGAACCCGTAGCGCAGACCATCAGCATCTATCAGGCATACAAGCCGCATGTAATCCTGGTTTGCGGTGTCAACGGCAGCGGTAAAACGACGACCATCGCCAAGATGGCGGGTTTGTTCAAGCATGTGGGATTTAAGGTCGTTCTGGCTGCTGGGGACACCTTCCGTGCCGCCGCGGTTGAGCAGCTGCAAATCTGGGGTGAGCGGATCGATTGTCCGGTGATTTCCCGACCAATCGGCTCCGACGCCGCCGGCCTTGCCTACGACGCCTTGGAGAAGGCGCGGGCCGAGCGCGCCGATATTTTGCTTATCGACACCGCCGGCCGGCTGCAGAATAAAACCGACCTGATGGCCGAACTCCAAAAGATCGTGCGAGTCCTCAAAAAGGTCGACGAAAATGCTCCCCACGATTGTCTGCTGGTATTAGATGCCACAGTAGGGCAAAATGCACACAATCAGGTGGAGGTATTCCGGGAGATGGTCAACGTCACCGGGCTGGCCGTAACCAAACTCGATGGTTCGGCCAAAGGGGGCGTGGTTGTTGCGTTGGCCGAAAAATTCGACCTTCCGGTTCACTTCATCGGTGTTGGCGAATCGATGGAGGACATGCGGGCCTTTGATGCCCGTGCGTTCGCACGAAGCCTCATGGGACTTGAGGTTGGGGAACGGGGAGAAAAGTGATGTTCGGTGGAATTCGCGATGGCGCAACGGGCGACTTAGGTTCGCCATTGAGACTGGTTGCGCTGGCAACGCTGGCGCTTGCCGCGTCGGGTGTCGGTGCGTTGGATGCCAAGGCGAACCCCAATACCGGCCAGCCATTGACGGCGAGCGAGCCCGCGGATATCGATGCGGCCCTTGGCGCCAACCCCAGCCCGGGCAACGCGACCACCGCGGCCAACGATCCTGTCACGCATGTCGATCCGGCCGAGAACACCGGCGCGGACGCGGCTATGGAAATGGACACGTGGCTTGCTCAATCCGTATCGCGCCTGTCGATGGCTTTGGAGCGCTATGAGGCCATTGCCGAGGCCGGAGGATGGCCAACGGTACCCGATGGGCCCTCGCTCGAGCCGGAAATGACCGACCCGCGAGTCCCCGCTATCCGTCAGCGCCTGCAGGTGACCGGCGACGCCGCTCCGAGCGATGTGTCCGGTTACGCGGCGCCCGTTTACCTGACAAGTGATGCGGCGCTCGTGGAAATCGATCCGCTGCATTACGATGCCACCCTGGCGGCCGGGGTGCGGGCATTCCAGGCGCGCCACGGCCTGTTCGTGGACGGCGTTATCGGGCGCCGGACCTTGGCGGCCCTCAATGTTCCGGTGGCCTCTCGCGTCAAAGCCCAGAAGATCAATCTCGAGCGCCTGAAAAAATTCGAGCCGTGGGGGCCTTCCTATGTGCTGGTGAACATTCCCGGTTTCGAGGCCCATTTAATCCGCGAACAGAAAACGACCCTAACGACGCGCGTCATCGTGGGTGAACCGGACTGGCCGACGCCGCAGCTCAACGGAATGATTTCCCGCGTCATTGTGAATCCGTATTGGAACGTGCCGAAAAGCATTCTGAGGCGGGAGATCATCCCCCGGATGCAGGAGGACCCCGACTACCTCACACGCCAAAACATCCGCGTTTACAGCGGCTGGCACGCCCAAGCGCGCGAGCTCGACCCGGCGACGAACCGGTTCGAGACGGTGCTGGAGTTCGACCCCGCCGAGGGGGCGGCC
>CAKZLS010000219.1 GCA_937127205.1 uncultured Rhodospirillales bacterium | reverse complement strand
GCAGCGATCGACGAAGTTGCGGAATTCGTCCGGCCGACCGTAGCGGCTCGTGGGGGCGAACAGGCCGATGGGCTGATATCCCCACGAACCGTCGAAGGGGTACTCCGAAATGGGCATAAGCTCGATGTGGGTGAAGCCCATGTCGACCACATAGGGGATCAGTTCGTCGGCCAGTTCATGGTAGGTGAGGTAACCGTTCCGGCCCGAGCCCTCCCGCTTCCAGGAGCCGAGGTGGACCTCATAGATCGTGACCGGTGCGTCGCGGGCAATGGCGGCTTCGCGTTTCGCGATCCAGTCCTGATCCGCCCAGCCGTACCGGGTCATGTCATAAACGATCGCCGCGGTTCCCGGCGACTGCTCACAGAAAAACGCGAAGGGATCGGCCTTCAGGGCCATTAATTCGCCCTTCTTCGATGCGATCTCGTATTTGTACAGCAGTCCCTCGCCGACGCCCGGCAGGAAGATCTCCCACACGCCGCATTCGGCCCGGAACCGCATCGGGTGCCGCCGTCCGTCCCAATCGTTGAAATCGCCGACGATGCTGACCCGGGTCGCATTCGGCGCCCAAACGGCGAAACCGGCTCCGGCGACACCGTCGATGGTCATGAGATGGGCGCCCAGCTTCTCGTCCAACCGCAGATGCTTGCCCTCGGCGATCAGGTAAACGTCCATTTCGCCGAGAATGGGCGGGAACCGGTAAGGATCTTCGACCCAAGCGGCCTCGCCCCGCGCGGTCTCGACGCGCAAGCGATACGGGAAAAAGCCACCCTTGCGGCCGATCGGCCCGGCAAACAAGCCGTCCTCATGAATGCGTGGCAGTTCCGCCACCGACTTGCCGGTTTCCGCCTCGACCACATGGACGCGTTGCGCGCCGTTGGGCAGGAAAGCACGCACCTCAAGGGCACCGTTCCGCTCCTGGTGCATGCCGAGAAACGAAAATGGATCCCCGTGCTTGGCGGTGACGATCAACTCCACGTGCTTTTGCAGCTGTTTCGGGGTCATAGTCTCAGGAACTCCTCTCGCTCAGGATACGACTGAGACCCAAAAGCGGGATGCGAACCCATGTGGGACGATTGGTGATTTCATACCGGACTTCATAAGCCGCCTTTTCAATGATGAACAAATCGAGCAGCGCTTGCATGTGCCCGTCCGCTTCCGGCCGCGACCGGCACCCCTCGGTCGCCCGGTCGTAACCGCGCATGTACGCCTCGACCGTACGCGCCTGCCAGTCCTCGGCCAGTGGCTGCAATTCCTCCAGTTCTTCCGGCGTTTCCGCTGTCTTGCGGAACAGCGCGGCCCAAGCGGCGTAGTCGAAAGAGCGCAGCATGCCGGCGACATCCTTCAGCGGCGTATGTTTTTCGCGCCGTTCGGCCAACGACCGCAACGGCTCGCCCTCGAAATCGATGATGTGCCAATCGTCCTGAACGATCAAAACCTGCCCCAGGTGGTAATCGCCATGATAGCGGGTCTTGACCGCCGTCACCCGTTCCGGCGCCAGGGACGAAATGATCTCGAGCAGTCGATCGCGTTGCGCCAGCACCGACTGAGCCAGCTCCCGATCCTTGTTTCGAACATTTTCTAGCCCGCGTTCTAGCATCGTCATGGCATCGTCGGCAAAGACCCGCACCTGCTCGGTCCAATCACGCAGATCGTTCACAGTGATGGGCTCGGGATCGAACGCGGGATCGCCGGTATTCAAAGCGAACGCTCGGTGCAGTTCTCCGGTCCGCACGCCGAGTGTCTCGGCCAGCACGAAGTAAACCTCGTTGAGATCCGGGATACCGGCCTCGATGTCCGATTGCAGCGCGCCTTCGTTCTCATAAATGCGCTCCAGGTGATGGAGGGTGAAATCCCATCCGCTTCCCTGATTTCGCACGAAGCCTTGAATGATGCAGAGCGCCGTGGACGCGCCATCGTCGTCGACGTGCTCGACAGCTCCCAGGAGCGGCGGCGTGTTGCTAAACCCGGCCTTCTCGGTGAGAAAACGTGCGACCTCGAGTTCCAGGTGGAGACCCTGCTCCAACCGCCGGTATCCCTTGACCATCATGTAATCGCCGATGATCACGGAGGTGTTGCTCTGCTCCACGTTCAACCGGCGCACCTCGGGAACACCATCGAAGGTGACTTTCTCGATGGCGCGGGTCGGCATGAACCGCAACTGACCGGGCGAGGCGGGAACCGTTCGTCCCTCGCGCACCGCCTCGATCAAGCTCAATACAAACCCGCCGTCCACGAACGCGTCGTGGAGCAGCCCGGTTTGGGCCCCCCGGCGCGCCCGTCCCAGGGCGAAGGGCATCAGGCTGCTTGTCACATCTTCCTTGGCCTTCTCCCAGGTGATCGCGAGCGGCAGGAAATAGCGCTGGCGCTCGCCGCCGGCCAACTTGGCCCCGGCGATTGTCAGCAACCAGCTGCCATTGTTGGTGGAGAGCTCACCCGAGGCGAGCGATCGGAAGGACTCGATATGCTGGCCCTTGGCGGCGAACCACCGCGCTTTCGGAAGGTAGGAGGGCAAAATGTCCTGTTGATAGCGGTCGCGTTCGCGGCCCTCACACAGGCTGGGCCAGCCGTGGCTGAGAACCAGGGTAACCAGCTCCGGCATCCGGGGCGTGAGGTCCTCGTGCCACGATGGCGCCTCGGCCTCGGTTGTCAGCACAAACCAATAGAATGCGTAAGGCGGCAGGGTCAGCAAATAGGTCAGCTCGCCGATAGGCGGAAAGACACTGCGGCTGAGCAGTTCGACCGGAATGTACCCCCTGTACTGCGACAGGTCCAACTCCACCGGCTCTGCCGAACGCGAAAGGTTGGCGACGCACATCACCACCTCGTCTTCGTATCGGACGAGGTAGGCCAAGATCCTGCGATTGCCGGGATAAAGGAAGCTTACCTTGCCCCGACCCAGCGCGATCCGCGACCGGCGGACCGCGAGCAACCGCTTGACCCAATTCAACAAGGATGACGGGTCGTCGTCCTGCCGTTCCACGTTGACAGAGTCGTAGCCATAGACCCAGTCCATGATCGGCGGCAGATAGAGTTGCGCCGGGTTGGCACGGGAGAATCCGCCGTTTCGGTCAGGCGACCACTGCATCGGCGTGCGTACCCCGTTGCGGTCGCCGAGATAGATGTTGTCACCCATGCCGATCTCGTCGCCGTAATAGACGATGGGCGTACCCGGCATGGACATCAACACGCTGTTGAGAAGTTCGATCTTGCGCCGGTCGTTGCCCAACAAAGGAGCCAATCGACGGCGGATGCCCACATTGATCTTGGCGCGCGGATCGGCGGCGTAGAACTGGTACATGTAGTCCCGCTCGCGGTCGGTGACCATCTCCAGGGTCAGCTCGTCGTGATTGCGGAGGAAAATGCCCCACTGACAATTTTCCGGAATATCCGGGGTTTGACGCATGATATCGGTAATCGGCGCCCGATCCTCTTGAGCCACCGCCATGAACAGCCGCGGCATCAGCGGAAAGTGGAACGCCATCTGACACTCGTCGCCGTCGCCGAAATAAGGCAGGACGTCTTCCGGCCACTGGTTGGCTTCGGCGAGCAGCATGCGGTTGGGATGGCTTTCGTCCATGGCCGCCCGCAGCCGCTTGATGATGGAGTGGGTCTCCGCAAGGTTTTCGTTGTTGGTGCCCTCGCGCTCGCACAGATAGGGAACGGCATCCAGCCTGAGCCCATCGACGCCGGTGTCGAGCCAGTACCGCATCACACTGATCATTTCCTCGACCACCCGGGGATTGTCGAAGTTCAAATCCGGCTGGTGAGAGAAAAACCGGTGCCAGTAATAGGCCTTGGCCTCGGGGTCCCATGCCCAATTGGACGTCTCGGTATCGGTGAAGATGATACGGGTTCCCGTGTACTTCTCGTCGGTGTCGCTCCATACGTAAAAGTCGCGGTACTTCGATCCCCGCTTGGCTTTGCGCGCCCGCTGGAACCACGGATGCTGATCCGAGGTGTGATTGATGATGAGTTCGATGATCACCCGCAATCCGCGTTTGTGTGCCTCGCGAACAAACACACGAAAATCCCGCATGGTTCCATACGACGGATGGACGCCGCGATAGTCGGAGATATCATATCCGTCGTCGCGAAACGGCGATGGATAAAACGGCAGCAACCATACTGCGGTCACGCCGAGATCCTTGATGTAATCCAGCTTGGATGTCAGCCCGCGGAAATCGCCGATACCGTCGCCCTCGGAGTCCATGTATGCCTTGACATGGAGCTGGTAGATCACCGCGTCCTTGTACCATAGCGGATCGTCGTAATTCATCGTCGCGTCTCTCCCACACGTAGTGGGTGCCAAATTCCTGCCCGCTCAGGCTTTGAGTCATGGCACCCCGTTCTTATTCTTGGCCGGCTAGTGCCGGGCGCTGATCTTGAAAATTTCACATGGGTTTCCTTGGGGGTTGAGGCGAACCCACTGGCGGATGCCGCTCCATTCCATGTACCGGCCGGAGATCAGTTCCTCGGCTACGAACGGATCCCACACCGACAGTCCCATGTCATCCAACGGGAAATCGATATTGGCTTCGTGCGCGTTGAACGGATCGAGATTGACGGCAACGAAGATCATATTCGACCGGTCGGGCGTCATCTTGCCGTAAAACAGCACGTTGTCGTTGGTGGATGGATAAAACCGGAGATTATCCAGTTCCTGCAGCGCCGGGTTGGCGCCGCGGATCCAGTTGATCTTGGCCACATAGTCCTTAATGTTGCCGGGCCGGTCCCAGTCCCAGACCTTGTATTCGTACTTCTCGGAATTGAGATACTCTTCTTTGCCCGGGATCGGCGTGGCTTCGCACAACTCAAAGCCGTTATACATGCCATACACGCTCGACAGCGTCGACGCCAGCACCAATCGGACCTGGTGCCCCGCCCGTCCGCCGGTCTGCAGATAGGGTGGATTGATATCCGGCGTGCTCGGGAAGAAGTTGGGCCGCATGTACTCTTTGACCTCGGTCTGCGTCAGCTCGGTGAGATATTCGATGAACTCTTCCTTGGAATGGCGCCAGGTGAAATACGTGTAGGATTGGCTGAACCCTATTTTTGCCATCATTTTCATCACTTCGGGACGGGAGAACGCTTCCGCAAGGAAAAGAACATCCGGGTGTTCGTTTTTCACCTCGCGGATCAACCATTCCCAAAACGGGATCGGTTTGGTGTGGGGGTTGTCTACCCGGAAGATCTTGACCCCGTGGTCCACCCAGAACAGAACCGTGGAAAGCAGTTCCTCCCACAGCGCCACCCAGTTGTCGTTGAAGAAATCGACGTTGACGATGTCCTGGTATTTCTTTGGCGGGTTCTCGGCGTATTTGATGGAACCGTCGGGACGGAACAGGAACCACTCCGGATGCTCCTTGATCCAGGGGTGGTCCTGCGAACACTGGATCGCGAAGTCCAGCGCCACCTCCATACCGTGCTCGGCGGCGGCTTTCACCAAACGGTCGAAATCGTCGATGGTGCCCAGTTCCGGGTGCACCGCCTTGTGGCCGCCTTCATCGGAGCCGATGGCATAAGGGCTGCCGGGGTCGTTGGGCCCGGGGTTGAGCGTATTGTTCGGACCCTTGCGGAAAGCCCGGCCGATGGGGTGGATGGGCACGAAGTAGAGCACGTCGAAGCCCAGGGACCGCACCTGCGGAAGACGCGCGATACAATCGTCGAAGGTAGCGCTTTGGCCGGGTATCTTGCCTTGCGAGCGCGGGAACATCTCGTACCACGCGGCAAACCGCGCCGCGACGCGGTCCACCACCACTTCCAGCTCCTGATCGTAGCGGACGCCGGTATCGCGGTCGGGCCAGCGCTGCACCGCCCCGCGCACTTCGTCGCTCAGAAGCAGGCCGGCGCGGCCGTCGTGGTCGTAGTCCTCGTAGAGACGCATTGCCTGCTTCAGCCGGGGCACGTCGGCGGCCTGCGCACGCGTCATCGCTTCCTGGACGAGTTCATGGCCCTCGATCAATTCCAGACTGATATCCTGCCCGTCCGCCAGCTTCTTCTGCGCTTCGTCGCACCACGTGGCGTACAGATCCGTCCATGCCTCGATAGTGTAGACCCAGGTCGCGTTTTCCGTGAGAACGATGCTGGCCTCCCACCGGTCCAGTCCGGGATTGACGCAGGTCATGGGGACTTCGTTCCAGTCGGGCTTGTCCTCGCGGCGGTACTTGAGCACGGCGGCGAGTTTGTCGTGTCCCTCGCGGAAAATGGCGGCGGACACGTCAAGCGTATCGCCCACCTCTCGCTTGATGGCATAACGCCCCTTCTCCAGTTCCGGCTGCACGTCGCGAATGATGATCGACCGGCTTCTCAGCTCGGTGCCGAGATCGTGGAACAGGCGGGTGGACCGGCCGCGCGCGGACTCGTCCTTGTGCATATGGATCTTCTGCGCGTCCCCTTTCGGTTCGGCTTCGGCTTCGGCTTTCACAGGCTTGTCGCCCTTGGGGGTCATCGGTTCGATCGCTCCGGTTTCAGGAAGGGTAGCGGCTTTGGGCTCCGGCGAAGTCGGCACGTCGGGTTTCGGACGCGGGTCTGATGTAAGCACCGGTGTTTCCCGCTCGCCGGACTTCGGTGTCGCATCGGCCTTGGCCGCCGCCGCTGATTTTCGCGCGGGACCGGCCGCCGACGGTTTGGCGATAGGCGCCTGGCCGACGTCGGAGAGTTGTTTGGCGTCCTCTCCTTCTTTTCCATCAGACGCCGGTTTTGCGCTGGGCGTCCTTTTGGCGCCCGATGCACCTCTCGATTTTCCCGTGCCACCTTTCATCGATTTTTCCCCTCTTATTGGTTGAAGCGGACGGTCCCTATCCCGGAGCGTCCCGCAGCGACGTGGTCAGCGCGCATGCTGGATGATCAGCGCGACACTGTAGACGGTCATCGGCGCTCAGTCACGTGACACCCGAGCGCGCCACGGGTAAAAATAATCGGCCGAACCCGCAGCCATATGAACAGCGAAAGGCCGCAGCGGCTACCTCACAGGTTAAGGCGTTATCCGAGTGGATCGCAGGGAAGCCGTCAGGGTTGGTCGTCGTCCCGGGTTGTCGCGGCGCCATCACCGAAGACCGAGCTTCTTGACCATCCGCTGGCGTTGCGCCAGCCACCAGCCGAACTCCGGTTTCCATGTCTCGAAACTGTCATCGCCGGAAAGCGCCGCTTGGGCATGAAGCGCCCAGTTGGGGTCGTCCAGCACCTCGCGGGCCAATGCGACCAGATCGGCGCGTCCGTCGGCTACAATGGCTTCGGCTTCGCCCGGATCCCAGATCATGCCCACCGCCATGGTGGGGATGGCGGCGTCGCGGCGCACCCGTTCGGCGAACGGAACCTGAAAGCCGTGGGCAAAAGGCATGCGCCCGGCCCGCATGGCCCCGCCGATCCCGCCGGTGGAACAATCCATCATGTCGACGCTGCTCGCTTTCAGCCGCTTGGCGAGGGCGACCGTGTCGTCGACATCCCAGCCTCCGTCCAGCCAATCCGTGGCCGAAACGCGAAAGATCAGCGGCAGGTTCTCCGGCCAAACCTCGCGGATGGCTTCGGCCACCTCCACCGCGAACCGGATACGGCTGTCGAAATCACCGCCATAAGCGTCCGCGCGCTGATTCGAAATGGGCGAATAGAATTCGTGGACGAGAAAACCGTGTGACGCGTAGATCTCGATGACCTTAAAGCCGGCCTCCAGCGACCGCGCCGCGGCTTCGCGATAAGCGGTAAGCGTCGTCGCGATATCGCCCTCGGTCATTTCGCGGGGAACCGGCCAACCGTCGCCGAAGGGCACCGGCGACGGCGCGATGGCGTCCCACGCAGCTTCCCCGCGGAGTTGCATGTCTTCATCGTTCAGCGGCGTCCCGCCATGCCAGGGCCGCAGTTCGCTGGCCTTGCGGCCGGCGTGAGCAAGCTGAATGCCAGGCACCGCGCCCTCCGCCGCGATAAAGCGCACAATCCGGGAGAGACCCGGCACATGGTCGTCCCGCCAAATCCCCAGATCGCCAGCGGTGCGCCGGCCGCGCTCCTCGACCGCCGTGGCCTCGCAGAACACCAGCCCCGCGCCGCCGAGCGCGAACCGCCCGAGATGCACCAGATGCCAGTCGTTGGCGAACCCGTCCTTGGCGCGATACTGGCTCATCGGCGAAATGACGACACGGTTGGGAAAGGTGACGCCACGCAGCGTGTAAGGAGAAAACAGGCTCATGTCCGGGTCATGCACCACGCAACCGCGAAGATCAAGCGCGCTTGACCGACATTGGCGTCACGCTGGGTCGGATTGCTCGCTGCTCAAGGCGCCCTAGCAATCGCCGGACTTCAAGGTGTTCAGGAACTTGACGAGGTCGCTGTCTTGGGCGGCCATGTGGCGGACCAGCCAGTACTTGAAAAAGCTGACGATAGCCGGACCGTCCTCGGCCTGCGGTGTGGCGCCGAAACTGTCGATGAATGCCTCCGCGTCCTCGACCAGCCGCTGGTGTTCGGCCCTGTGGTCGGTGTAACCACCGTAGTCCACCTGCTGCATCAGCGTTTCTTCCTCGACGAAATGCCATCGGGCATAGGTCAGAAAGCTGCGGATCCGTTCACGCACGCTGGCGCCCGGTTCCTGGCTCTCGCACGCCTGCAAGATCCGGTCATAGAGATCCTCCAACTCGCGGTGGGCATCGTCGAGTTCGGCCATGCGGCTGGAAAGATTGAACGACCATTTGAGATGACCGTTATTCATTTGCCTCCTCTTGGGAGCGCCCCACGGCGGATCCTCGTGCCCGCCTCGAAAAGGCCTCCCGTATCCTGAAACACGTCCTAAGATTGGTCCTGGCCAATGGCCGCCCAGAATAACCGCCATTTTCGCGCCACAAAAGACCGAATGACCGGTGGTTTCCAGAATTGTCAGGGATAGCTCTTGCCCACTCTTTACCCGGCTTCTTTAACGGACCGTTCACCTCCCGGCGCACCGTAACGTGGCGCCGGCGGCACGGCGAGCATGTCCAGAACGAAGGGCGCAACTCGCATCAACAGCTTCACCAGCGCCACCGACAGCAACACCGTCGCCGGCGCCGCGGCCCCATAGAACAGCCAATAGAGCGGCGACTCGACGGTTCCTCCGGCGGCGCGGTAGACCATCCATAAAAGCTTCAGGATCGGGGCGTGCGCGCAAAAAATGAAAAACGAGTAGCGCGCGAACCGGGCCACGCCATCCGACCAGGAGACCCCGGCCAGATACGCGGACACTCCCCAGAACGCGAACGGCCCGGCGATCCGCAGCACCTGTCTGCCGTAGTCGTGGAACGCGCCGCCGGCGTAGCCGTGGGCCGCCTCGACCGCCGTATAGCCGATGCACAGCGCCAGAAAGACACCGCCGAAAGCCCACCAATACCGATCGATGGCTTCAAGGGTCCACCGCTTATACGCAACCAGGCCGCCAAGATAATACGACGCGAAGATGTCGCCGCGCACCAGCACCGCGTTTTCCCGGTCGGCGAACAGGATGGCCAAGCAGATCGCCAATCCAAGGAACGGGGCGCGACGGATAAAGAAATAGAACACCGGCGACAGCACAACGCAGATGAAGATGTCGAGCAGGAAATGGAGCGGGAAGTTCAACGGCGGAGCGGTGATGCCCACGGTCAAATTGACCGCATCCCAGAGCGACGCGAGATCGCCCGCGTCCCGGTAGACCGGCCAACCCTCGATCCGCGCCGCATACAAAATGGCGAGCAGCGGCAAATTCCAGAGGATCAAGGGGATCACCAGAGTCCGCGCCTTTTTGATCACCGTTTGAAGGTAGCGGGACTCATTATAAGTGGAAAACAGCAGATAGCCGGAAATGACCGATAGCGTCGGCACCGACGCCATGAAGATCGCGGCGCTGAGCAGATACTTAATCTGAAACAGAAACTCCGACGAATAGCTGTGGCGCACCGCCACGTCGGTCTCCAGCGGCGGAACGTGCAGCACCACCACACCCAGGATGGCGATGGTGCGCAGCATTTCGATCCGCTTCGATCGCGCCGTGGACACACTCTGCTGGGTCGTCGAGTTTTCGGTCATTGGCCCCCCTTCAAACCGCGCTCGCAACGTCGCCAAGAATCTCATTCAGCGCCGCGGCGAAACCCCCATGTGGGCGCCATAAAGTGATCATCTAAGGGCACATTTGCTGTGATGCGATTGGGTTGATACCGCCCCGGAAAACGCGATAAGAACGGCTGCGTGGCCCTGCCGCTTCCGCGGGACCCCCTTTATCGAGGAAAGCCAAGCCATGAAATTCTACGATTGCGCCACCGCCCCCAGTCCCCGTCTGGTCCGCGTGTTCATCGCCGAGAAGGGCCTGGACATCCCGGTGGAGAACGTGGACCTGCGAAGCGGCGCGCACCAGACACCCGAATTCCGCGCGATCAATCCCTACTGCACGGTTCCGGTGCTCGAGCTCGACGACGGCACCCGGCTGACCTCGACCCAGGGCTGCTGGCGCTATCTCGAGGCCAACACCCCCGCGCCGCCGCTGCTGGGCACCACGCCGGCGGAGAAAGGCCTGATCGCCGACCGCGTCTGGCGGATCGAGACCGAGGGCTGGCAGGCCATGGCCGAGGCGCTCCGCAACACGTCGCCCGGCATGAAGGACCGCGCGCTGACCGGCCCCGACGACTACGCCCAGATCCCCGAGCTCGGCGCCCGCGGCAAACTCCGCGCCCAGCGCTTCCTCGACCGCCTGGACGATCTATTGGACGGCCACCCCTACCTCGCCGGCGACCGCTACACCGCCGCCGATATCATGGCGATGGTCGTGGTGGACTTCGCCAAGTGGCTGAAACTGAAAATCCCCGACGGCGCCGAGGCGTCGCAACGGT
>CAKZLS010000218.1 GCA_937127205.1 uncultured Rhodospirillales bacterium | reverse complement strand
AAGAACTCAGCGTCGGTCTCCACCTTCTCAGCCAATCCGCTGCTCGCTACGCGCAAAACGACAACATGCATCCGGCCGATTTCCCCGTCACCCGCTGGCAACCCGATCAATACGCCATCGACACCCACCACATCCAGCTCGACCCCACCACCCCACCCGGCACCTACACCCTCGAACTCCGCGTCGACAACCTTCTCATCAGGCTTGCCGTCGCCGCCGGTTCCGGAGTCACCGCCATCGCCACCCGGTGCGTCACCACCGGCCGCTTCCGCCTGGCTTGCTTGGTACATGGCTTCGCCAAGCTTCATGGAGGCCTGGCTCAAGGCATCCGTCTTTTCCTTGATCGCCGCGACGTCGTCACCTTCCATGACGCCGCGAAGATCCGAGATGGCGGTTTCGATCGCCTGCTTATCCGATTCGGGAATCTTGTCACCATATTCGCCCAAGTGCTTTTCGGTGGCGTGGATTAGGCTATCGGCGTTGTTATGAGCTTCCACCTTCTCCTTACGGTGCTTGTCTTCGGCGGCGTGCTGCTCCGCATCCTTGACCATTTGGTCGATATCGGCGTCGGTCAACCCGCCCGACGCTTGAATACGGATCTGTTGTTCCTTGTTGGTGGCTTTGTCCTTGGCCGAAACATTGACGATGCCGTTGGCGTCGATGTCGAACGTGACCTCGACCTGCGGCATGCCTCTGGGTGCCGGCGGAATACCGACAAGGTCGAACTGGCCAAGTGCCTTGTTGTCGCTGGCCATCTCCCGCTCGCCCTGGAACACGCGAATGGTCACTGCCGTCTGGTTGTCCTCGGCCGTCGAGAACACCTGGCTCTTACGGGTCGGGATGGTGGTGTTGCGGTCGATCAGGCGGGTGAAAACGCCGCCGAGGGTTTCGATACCCAAAGACAGCGGGGTCACGTCGAGGAGCAGCACGTCCTTGACTTCGCCTTTGAGGACGCCGGCCTGGATGGCCGCTCCGATGGCAACCACTTCGTCGGGGTTAACACCCTTGTGAGGCTCCCGGCCGAAGAATTCCTTGACCGTCTCGAACACCTTCTGCATGCGGGTCATGCCACCGACGAGTATAACCTCGTCGATTTCGCCAGCGGTGACACCGGCATCCTTGAGCGCCGCCTTGCAGGGGCCGACAGTGCGCTCGATGAGCGACTCCACCAAAGCTTCTAGCTTGGCCCGGGTGAGCTTAATGTTCAGATGCTTCGGACCGGTCTGGTCGGCCGTGATGAACGGAAGATTGACCTCGGTCTGCATGGTGCTGGAAAGCTCGATCTTGGCTTTTTCCGCGGCTTCCTTTAGCCGCTGCAGCGCCAGGCGATCCTGCCGCAGATCGATCCCCTGCTCTTTCTTGAACTCGTCGGCCAAGTAATCGACGATCTTAAGGTCGAAATCCTCACCACCGAGGAAGGTATCGCCGTTGGTGGATTTAACTTCGAACACGCCGTCGCCGATCTCCAGGATGGAGACATCGAACGTACCGCCACCAAGGTCGTAAACCGCGACCGTGCCACTGCCCTTCTTCTCCAATCCATAGGCCAGCGCGGCAGCGGTCGGCTCGTTGATAATCCTTAGAACCTCCAAGCCGGCGATTTTTCCGGCGTCCTTGGTGGCCTGGCGTTGCGCGTCATTGAAGTATGCAGGAACCGTGATCACCGCCTGAGAGACGCTCTCTCCGAGATAGCTCTCCGCTGTCTCCTTCATTTTTTGAAGGATGAAGGCGCTCACTTGGCTGGGGCTGTACTTTTTGCCCTCGGCCTCGACCCACGCATCGCCATTGTTACCTTCAACGATCTTGTACGGCACCATGTCCTTGTCTTTTTTGGTGACGGGATCGTTGAAAGGGCGCCCAATCAAGCGCTTGATCGCGAACAGCGTGTTCTCCGGATTGGTGACGGCCTGACGCTTGGCCGGCTGGCCCGTCAGTCGCTCGCCAGACTCGGTGAACGCCACGATAGACGGCGTCGTCCGCGTGCCTTCAGAGTTTTCGATGACCTTGGCGTCGCCGCCCTCCATGACAGCAACGCAGGAATTTGTCGTTCCTAGATCGATGCCGATGACCTTGCTCATATTTCACCTCGACTTTGTGGCGGGGTTCCACGACCCAGGTTGGCGACGTGCAGAACCCCCCGAATGAACCCATAAGATTAAACTGCGAAAGCAGATACCGGCGTTATATATGGGGGCCCCGCGAGTGGCGCAACCGGTGCAGCCCGGGTTTTCCCTCAACTAGACCTGCAATTTTAGGCGGCTTGACCCGATCATAGCAGGGCTCCATGCTCATGGTGCCCGATTGATCATGAAGCACACACGATTTTGCGTGAGTGGTGGCGACATGGCAAACTGATCCGCGCGATGATCATATCCGCGAGTTACAGAACCGATATCCCCGCATTCTACGCCCAGTGGTTCCTGAATCGACTGGACGCCGGTTTCGCCCGCACGATCAATCCCTATGGCGGGCAGGTGTCCACGGTGTCCCTAACGGGCGACGCAGTTGACGGGTTCGTTTTCTGGACGCGAAATTTGGAACCGTTCACCGGTGCTTTAGACGTGGTGCACGGCAGAAACCTGCCGTTCGTCTTGCAGTACACCGTTACCGGGTATCCTCGGGCGCTGGATGCGGCAACCATCGACCCCGAACGGGCAATCACTCACTTGCGGGCGGTTGCCGCGCGCTTCGGGCCAGGGGTCGGTGTTTGGCGTTATGACCCCATCGTTTTCAGCTCGCTGACGCCTCCTGCCTGGCACCGGCAAAACTTCCACCGGCTCTGCGCCCAGATGAAGGGCACGGTCGATGAAGTCGTCGTTTCTTTTGCCCAGAATTACCGAAAGACGGCGCGCAACATGGCAGTGGCGGCGCGCGCGGCCGGTTTCGAATGGTGGGATCCACCGGCCGACGAAAAACAAGCCCTGCTTGCCAGCTTGGCGGAGATCGCCGACGGACACGGGTTGCCGTTGAAACTTTGCGGCCAACCGGAACTCCGGACCGAAGGCGTCGGCGAGGCCCGTTGCGTCGACGCGGAAAGGCTAAGCCGGGTCGCCGGGTGGGACATCACCGCCCCCAGACGACCCCACCGAAAGACCTGTGGGTGCTGGGCATCCCGGGACATCGGGGCTTACGACAGTTGCCCACATGGCTGCGCTTATTGTTACGCGGTAAACAGTCGCGATGCAGCTAAACGACGGTTCCAGAACCATGATCCGACATCGGAGTATCTATTCGCACCGCTCAACCGCGATTAAAATTTCTCATCCAGCCGCTTGCCCGATGCGTCGACATCGCTCTCCGCCTGCTTCTCGTACGCGTCCGCCGAACTTGGGCGCAACGGCTCCACATTGTCCCCCGCGCCCGTTTCCGTCTCCTCGGCAGCGCGCTTCGGACCGCCTTTCGAAACGCCGACCCGGGCCGCACGCAACGGCCGGTCATGGATCGTGAAACCCGGCTCCAGCACATGGACCACCGTGCCGTGGGGAACGGTCTCGTCGGGAACCTCGAGCATGGCCTCGTGGACATGGGGATTGAACGCTTCGCCGTGGGCCGCGATCGGTTTAACGCCGTAGCGCTCGAATACGGTCATCAGTTCTTTCTCCGTCATTTCCACGCCCGCGATGAGTGATTCGAACGCCGGGTTTCCTTCCCGGTCGGCGGGGTTGACGCTTTCCACTGCGCGGCGGAGATTGTCGCTTACCGAGAGCAAGTCCCGGGCGAACCCGGAGATCGCATACTTGCCGGCATCCGCCTTATCCCGCGCCGCTCGGCGCCGCGTGTTTTCCACTTCGGCCAGCGCCCGGAGATAGTCGTCGCGAAACTTGTCGCGCTCGGCCTCCAACTCTGCCACTTGCTCCGCCGGGTCGAAATCCGTGCGGATTTTTGCATCGAGATCCATGTCATCTTCGGCGAGCGCTTCGGGTGCGGCCGCGTCGACGGTTTCGTTGGTTTCGGGCGCCCTGGCGCCCTGGTCGCCGGTTTGCTGTTTTCGATCCGCCATATGGTTGTCCTCTTTTCCTTTATCCAATCAGCCGGCCAACCAGCTTTGCTGTGTAGTCCACCATGGGAATGATGCGGGCATAGTTCATTCTCGTCGGCCCAATAACGCCGATGGCGCCGATGATCCGCTCCCGTCCGTCTTGATACGGACTGACGATCATCGAACAACCGGAGAGATTGAACAGCGCGCTTCCCGAACCGATAAAAATCTGCACACCTTCCGCGATGTCAACCGTGGAAAGGACCTTGAGCATGGTTTCTTTCTTTTCCAGCGCCTCGAACAGCGAGCGTATGTGCTCGAGATCGCCGATCGCCTGCACGTCCTCCAATAGATTGGCCTGACCGCGAACGATCAGCGAACCGCCGGTGTCGCCGCCGGCCCAGATGGCCAAGCCGGACTCAACCACTCGGCTGGTCAACTCGTCCAGTTGCGCTTTGTGCGCTGCCAATTCGCGGAGGATGGCCTCGCGCGCCTCGGCGATAGAGCGGCCCACGAGGCGGGCTGTCAGGAAGTTCGAGGCCTCCACCAGAGCGGAGGGACTCAGTTCCGCAGGGGTCTCGATAATCCGGTTTTCCACGATCCCGGACTCACTGACCATGACCACTAGTGCCCGGCCGTGGCTGAGGCTGATCATTTCGATATGCCTCAGCGCTTCTTCCATCTTCGGCGCCATCACCAACCCGGCGCAGCCCGACAGCCCCGACAGCGCCGAGGTCGCCTTTTCGAGCATTTCCTCGATACCGATACCGAGGCCAGCACATTGCGCTTTCAGATTTCTGCGTTCGTCCTCCGACAAATCGCCGACCTCGAGCAATCCGTCTACAAACAAACGCAGTCCGGCCTCCGTGGGCAGACGGCCGGCGGAGGTGTGGGGCGCAAACAGCAGACCTGCGTCCTCCAGGTCCGACATGACGTTGCGGATTGAAGCGGGCGACAGGTCAAGAGACAGCCGTTTCGAGAGCGTGCGCGATCCAATGGGTTCGCCGGTCTCCAGGTACGCGTCCACCACGTGGCGGAAAATCTCCCTGGACCGCCCGTTCATCTCTGAAATCACAAAGCGATTTTGGTCTAACGCCATTGGTGCGGATATTCGTACAGTTCTTGTTGCAAGGTTGCTTAAGCGCCTGCCGTGGGCTGAATTTAGTGGCGCCATCGGCCATCGTCAACTTAGCCAGCCTTTACGTGGCGGGGCGGGCGCGTTAGCTTGCCGACCCATCCCAACAACTACCGGACAATTTCATGAGACCCTCAGGCCGCGCGCCCGATACCCTGCGTTCCATCACTCTGGAGGTAGGCGTAAACAAATATGCGGAAGGTTCCTGTCTCTCCCGCTTCGGCGACACCCACGTGCTGTGCGTGGCCACAGTCGAAACCCGGGTGCCGCCGTGGTTGCGTGACAGCGGCCGCGGATGGGTCACAGCGGAGTATGGCATGCTCCCGCGCGCCACGGCCGAACGCACAGGCCGGGAGGCGGCGCGCGGCAAGCAGACGGGCCGGACCCAGGAAATTCAGCGATTGATTGGCCGCAGTCTGCGCGCGGTCACCAACCTGACCGCCATGAGCGAGATGCAGGTGCGCGTGGACTGCGACGTGCTTCAGGCCGACGGCGGTACCCGCACCGCCGCCATTACCGGCGGATATGTCGCGATGCACCTGGCGTTCAAGCGGCTGGTGGATCTAGGGCTGTTGGAACGCGTTCCGCTGATCGGCGAGGTCGCCGCTATTTCCTGCGGCGTATACAAGGATACCGCGCTTCTCGACCTAAATTATGAGGAGGACAGTGGCGCCGAAGTGGATGCCAACTTCGTATTTACCGGCGCTGGCGGCATCGTCGAGATCCAGGGCACGGCGGAGGAAAAGCCGTTCAGCGAGGCCCAACTTATGGAGATGATGGCATTGGCGCGCAAAGGCATCGGCGAGTTGGTGACGCTGCAGCGCGCCGCCATCGACGGCGGCTAGACCGCTCAAGCTTCATATAGCGAGGGAGAGGCATGGCACGGCACTTCGAGCATGGCAAGCTGGTGATCGCCAGCCACAATCCGGGCAAGGTCCGCGAGATCGGCGATCTGCTGCGGCCCTATGACGTGGACGTAGTATCGGCATCCGAGCTAAACCTTGAGGAACCCGAGGAGACTGGCACCACCTTTATTGCCAATGCCGAGTTGAAAGCGCGTTTCGTGGCCGAGGCATCCGGTTTGCCGGCGCTGTCTGATGACTCCGGCTTGGCGGTCAAGGCGCTGGGCGGCGATCCGGGGGTGGTGTCGGCGCGCTGGGCCGGGCCGGGCAAGGATTTCGGCCTCGCGATGCAGCGCGTGGAAGACGGGCTTATGGGCAGGACCGACCGCCAGGCCCACTTTGCCTGCGCGCTCGCGCTCTGCTGGCCCGACGGTCACTGCGAGACCTTCGAAGGCACGGTGCACGGTACTTTGGTCTGGCCACCTCGCGGCGAACGCGGTTTCGGCTACGATCCCATGTTCGTCGCCGAGGGCCGTGACATCACCTTCGGAGAGATGGATCCGGACGAAAAGCACCAGATCAGCCATCGCGCCGATGCCTTTCGCAAGCTCGTGGCTGCCTGTTTCAAGTAACTGCCGTGAGAACCGCCGAAACCATCCGGCTACTGCACCCGCCTTTGGCCATCTACGTCCACTGGCCGTTTTGCCTGTCCAAATGCCCCTACTGCGATTTCAACAGTCATGTGGTCGAGGGAGTGGAGCATGGGCGCTGGGCGGCCGCGCTTGCGCGCGAACTCGACCATTTTGCTGCGCAAACCCCAGGCCGGACGGTGGGGAGCGTGTTCTTTGGCGGCGGCACACCGTCGCTGATGGACCCCGAAACCGTGAACGCGTTGATCGCCGGCGTTCGCCACCACTGGCCCACCGAGCCCGATCTGGAGATCACCCTGGAGGCGAACCCCACCTCGTCCGAGGCGGCTCGCTTCGCCGCGTTCCGGGACGCCGGCGTGAACCGGTTGTCCGTAGGTGTCCAGTCGCTGGACGACGCCGCGCTGGCGTTTCTCGGGCGCACCCATTCGGCGGCGGAAGCGCGAACTACGATTGCCCAGGCGCGGTCCTGTTTCGAGCGCTATTCCTTTGACCTCATCTACGGCCTGCCGGACCAAACCGCAAATGATTGGCGGCGGGAGCTCCGCGACGCCGTGACCATGGCCGGGGATCACCTATCGGTCTATCAGCTCACTATCGAGCCCGGCACCGCGTTCTACCGCCAGGGCGTGGCCGCCGTTGACGCCGAGAGCGGCGCCGACCTCTACGAAATCACCCGCGACGTTCTCGATCACGCCGATATGCCAGCCTACGAAATCTCCAACCATGCGGCGCGCGGCGGCGAATGTCGCCACAACCTGAACGTCTGGCGCGGCGGCGATTATGTGGGCATCGGCCCCGGCGCCCACGGGCGGCTGACCCTGAATGGAGGGACCGAGGCCACGCGCCAGCTGGGCGCACCCGAAAAGTGGCTCAATGCAGTGGAAACCCTGGGCCATGCAACCGCAAGCCGTACCCCCATCTCAGTACGCGAGCGTCGGGAGGAGTTGCTATTGGTAGGGATAAGGCTGACGGAGGGCGTCGATCCCGGCCGCTTTGTCGAATTGACCGGCTCGACGCTGACCGACGTCCTCGACCCGCGCGGTCTGGACCAACTGGTCGACGGCGGTTTCGTGGAACATGACGCCGGACGTCTGCGCGCCACGCCGGCCGGCCTGCAGCGCCTCAACGCGGTCCTTGAACGTCTGCTGGCGTGATTCTCAGGCCGTCGCTCTGGCGGGCTCGGGCATCCCAAACCGCTTCAGCACGCGATAGTGCGAGACGATGGCGCCCCACAGGGTTGGATTGGTGTTGTATGGAATCCCGTGCTTGAGGGCGAGTTCCCGAACAATTGGCCGAATATTGCCATAATGGACGTGGCATATTCGTGGAAAAAGATGATGCTCGATCTGGCTGTTCAACCCGCCCACGTACCACGACAACAGGCGATTGTCGGTCGCGAAGTTTCCGGTGGTGCGCATCTGATGGAGCGTCCACACGCCTTTAAGCGCCGTTCCCGTTTCTTCACGCAGATGCTCGGTGGACTCCACCACATGCGCCAACTGAAAAATCACGCCGAGGATCAGCCCCGCCGTCAGATGCACGGTGAGAAAGCCGATCAGGTACTGCCACCAGGTGATGTCGAGCACCAGCAGCGGGACCACGATCATCATCAGGTAGTAGAGCGACTTGGTGCCGATCAGCGAAGCCCACTCCGTCCGGTCGTGCTTTTTGCCGCGATAGGGTCCAAGGTCCTTTTTCAGGAAATACTTGAAGTCCTTGACGAACACCCAAAACAGGGTGGCGAGGCTGTAGGCGAAAAAGGCGCCGACGTGCTGGAAACGATGGATCGGCCTGCGCGGCGTGTACGGACTCAACCGGATCAGCGGTGAAACCTCGAGATCCTCGTCGCAGCCTTCGATGTTGGTGTAGGTGTGATGGATGGTGTTATGAGTGATCTTCCAGATATAGCCGTTGGCGCCCAGGCATTCGAATACCCAGCCGATCAGCCGGTTGATCCGCGGATTGGCCGAGTAGGCGCCATGCAGGGCGTCGTGGGTGACCGAGAAGCCGATGCCCGCCATGGCGACGCCCATGACCATACAGAGCAGCCACGCCGCGGCCAACGGCAGTGATCCCGCCAAGATTAAGCCATAGGATCCGAAATACAGGCTTAGCAGGATTACCGTTTTGGTCACCATCGCCGCGTTGGCATGCTTCGACAGCCCATTCCGCTCGAAGTGGTCCTTGACCTTGGCCTTGACCTCCCTCGTGAATCTCCGGTCGATCTCGGTCTCGTCGCGCATGTGGCGATTACCGTCCATGATGCTTAGACTTCTTCTTCGAGAGAGCCCGCGTAATGGACGGGATGCACCTATGAGGTGGCGACCGTTTTGGTCAGCGGCAAGGCGCGCCTCAATATAACCCGATTCTGGCGCCCGCTAATCTTGTTCAAAACAGCCCGAGCGTGCGAAGCAATTGAATTGCTTCAAGTGGCTTTGCACTTCTAGGCCCTGATCTTCCAGCCAACCCCGGTCGTAGTAGGTGTCTAGATACCGCTCGCCCGGGTCGCAGATCATGGTGACGATGCTTCCCGCCTCACCGTCTCGGATCATCTCCGCGGCGATCTGCAGCGCGCCGCACATGTTCGTTCCCGTCGATCCGCCGCATTTCTTGCCGAGCACGGTTTCCAGCCACCAGATGGCGGCGATGCTGGCCGCGTCGGGGATGCAGATCATCCGGTCGATCACCGCAGGCAGAAACGATGGTTCCACCCGTGGCCGGCCGATCCCTTCGATGCGCGAGCCCCGCTCGGCGGTGAGAGACGCGTCTCCGGTCCGGAAATAATCGAAAAAGACGGAGTTTTCGGGGTCGACCACACACAGCTTGGTGGCCGCGAACAGCTCCGGCCGGTAGCGGATATAGCGTCCTATGGTGGAGGACGTGCCGCCGGTACCGGCACTGACGACGATCCATTTTGGAACCGCGAAGCGCTCCTCGCTCATCTGCGAGAACATGCTGTCGGCGATATTGTTGTTACCACGCCAGTCTGTCGCCCGTTCGGCGAAGGTGAATTGATCGACGTAGTGGCCGTTGAGCCGATCCGCCAGCCGCCTTGCCTCGTCATAAATCTGGTTCGGCGCGACTCGGTGACATTCGCCGCCATAAAACTCGATCTCGGCAATCTTTTCCTTAGCGGTGGTGTCGGGGAGAACCGCGATGAACGGCAGCCCAAGAAGACGCGCAAAGTAGGCTTCCGATATGGCCGTACTGCCGGAAGACGATTCGATAATCGGTGTGTCCTTTCGGATCCACCCGTTACACAAGCCATAGAGGATCAGCGAGCGCGCCAGCCGGTGCTTCAGGCTTCCGGACGGGTGGGATGATTCGTCCTTCAGGTAGAGGTCGATATCTCCGAGGCAAGGCAACTCCAGTTTGATCAAATGGGTATCCGAGGATCGGTTGAAATCGGCACCGATCCGAGCGATCGCCTCGCAAACCCAGGCCCGATCATGGCGATCGAGCGTACGGTCCGTGGCGAAGTGGGGCTCTGAATCTGGCAAAGGCTGTTCTCCGTCCGCTGTCACGGTCTCGGAGTCTAGCGCGCTTTAGGTGAGAATGGAAAACAAGGCCATAGTACCGCCGGCTAGTCGCGGGGTCACAACCGCTTGGCCGGGCCCCAGATTTGAGCGGCAATGACGGCAGCAATAACCAGGGCAGCGCCCAGGAATTGATGAGCGGAGAGCTCTTCGTTCAGCAACAGAACCGCAAGGAAAAGGGTCAGGACCGGCTCGAGGTTCATCATCATTGCCGTCCGCGATGCCCCGATCAGGCGCACGCCGAGAAACATGCCGAGGAACGCGCCGGCAAAGCTCAAGACGGCGGCGGCCATCAACGCCGCTGCCATGGGCTCCAGGGGCGGCAGGGCCCAGGCGTCGGTGGCAAGGGTGAGCACGAGCATCATAATCGATCCGGTCCCAGCCATGTAAGCGGTCATCACCGGCGACGGGACCGACTGTAGTTTCCGGCTCGTCCAGACGAATGAGCACGATATTGCCACCGCAGCCAGAAAGGCGAAGGCCAGCCCGGTGCCGTTCAGCCTGTCCGTCCCGACGCCGAGGCAGATGGCGAGGCCAACCAAGGCCGCCACAAGCGACGCCAATTCCTGCAGGGTTGGACGGCGCCGGTCCAGCGCGCTTTCGATCAAGCGCGTGATCAACGGAAAGGTGTAGAGGATCAATACCGCCAGGCTCACCGGGATCATTGCGAAAGCGGCCAGCAGCGACGCTGACCCGACGGCATAGGCGAAACCCGCGCCGAAGCAGTGCATCCGCTCGCGCCGCCCAACGGCCAAGGGGATGTTTTGAACCTTTAGCCAAAAGCTGCAGACCAGCAGAAAGCTCGCGAAACGGCACACCAGCAATGTCTCGGGATTGCTCCCCAGCCCGAAAACCACCGGCGACAGGATATTGGAAAAGCTGATACTCGTCGCCGTCGCTACCACAACTATGAGGCCGAGATTGGTGTGGGGTGAGTCGGTGGATATTCGGCTCATCCCTTAAACGCCAGAGGACGGCACCATCACTGCCGTCGTGTCCCCCTGGACGATGAATTCCACCCGGCCCCCGGATTCCAGCCACAGCCAGTCCCGCACGTCCTTAGGGATCGTCGTCTGTCCCTGCGAGGAAATGTTCGCAACGGTCACCAAATTAGCATCCGGTTTGCGATGGACGATTGGAAGACGAAAAGTTGAAGAGAGTGAAAGCCGCACAGGGGGAAATCTACTGTGCATGGGGTTGATATCGACTTTTTTAATTACCCCTCCCCCCCCCTTTGTTTGGATATCGCCCGTTGAGGTCGCCGCCGCTCAGTACCCGAATTGCGCGGTGGCCGGAGGGAAGGAGGTCTGGGGTTCGCTGATCACTTGAGCGCCTTCGCGTGTGACTTCCATTACCGCCAGAGCGCGTTCGGCGATGCCGTTGGCATCGAGCCGGAACAAGCCGTCGCGGCCCATGAAACCTTTCGGATCGGTCAGCATATCGGCCGTGTAGCCTGCCTCGCCGCCCCGCTGGCCGAGGATGACGGCGAGGGCGGTAGCATCATAGGCCAATGTCGAAAGGCGGTGCGGTTTGGCTCTATAGACGTCGCTATACTGCTGCTCGAACGCGGAGCGGAGATTCGGCGGCGGAGACGCGTACCAGCCGCCAACCAGAGAGGGCTCGGAACCGATGCCGGGTTCGTCCCAGGCGCCAGTGCCGAGCACACGGACCCGGGTGGGCTCGATTCCGTACAGCGGGAGATGGCCGGCGATGGCTTGCAGCCGTTTGCCGCCGTCGGCAATCATCAACGCGTCAAACGGAAGATCGGGGTCCGGCTCGCGAACGGAGGTATCGGCGGTTTCCGCTCCGGGGTCGCGTTCCGTGCTTCCTTCCGCTGCAGCGGCCCGGGCCGCGCCGCCGGGGCCGGCGACCTTGCGGATGGCTTCGTCGAAGTTGATGGCGCGGGGATCGTAAAGCGCCTTGGCGCTGACCTCGCCGCCATCGGCCACCACTGTCTGCTCCAGCGCCGTCACCACCCGTCGGCCATAGGCATTATCCGGGGCGAGGACCGCGATCCGCCTGAGTCCCTGGGACTGAGCAAAGGTGACCACGCGTCTGACCTCGGTGGCCGGAGTAAAGCCGACGACGTAGACATCGTTCCCCGCCACCTCCCGGTCGCTGGAGAACGCCACCATCGGGACTTTGGCGGTCCAAGCTGCGGGCGATGCGGCGAGCACGGAGGACGCCAGAAGGGGGCCGAGGATAATGGAGTTGCCGTCGGCAATGGCATATCGGGAGGCTTGTGCGGCGCCGTCGGGAGTGCCGCCGGTATCGTATGGGAGGAGCTCGAAACGCTGATCGGACAAATCGAAGAGTGCCATTTGCGCGGCATTGAGCATGGACTGGCCAAGCGCGGCATTGCGTCCCGAGAGCGGCAACAGCAGGGCGATACGAACTTGGCCGGCGGCGATCGGCGGCGGCGGCGACGTTTTGATCGGTTCGCCCTCGGCGCCTGGGAACTGCGTCAGCGAGTATCGTTTCTCGACCGGGCCCGGCGACACCCCAGTCGTCGAATCCGCGACTGTCGGCTCTTCCATTTTTGGCGGTGGGGTCGCATCTTGCTTTGCGACTGGCGGCGCGTCATCCTTGAACAGGCCGCAGGCACCCAACGACAGAGCGGCAACCACGCATGGCAAGGCGAAGAAAGAACGGAAACAGGGGCGTGAAGCGGTCATCGGCCGATCCTGAAGTCTCATCGGGTATTGCACCATCGACAAGACCGCAGCCTAACGGCCACAGCTGTCCGAGTAAACCGCCGGAAGAAGTCGGCGGTATACATCCCCTTGCATCCGGCCTTTATGTGGTCGCTACGCCCATCGGTAATGCCCAGGACATCACGCTAAGGGCCCTCGACGTTCTCCGCCGAGTCGGCGTCATAGCTTGCGAGGATACCCGCGTCACCGCGAAATTGTTGGCCATTCACGGTATTAAGGCACGGCTCACGCCCTATCACGACCACAACGCGCGCGGCGCGGGGCGCGCTTTGGTGGAGCGGCTTCAGGCGGGTGACAGCGTGGCCTACGTCTCCGACGCCGGTACGCCCCTGATCTCCGATCCAGGATATCGCTTGGTCCGAGCGTGCGCCGACGCCGGCGTTGCTGTGTTCCCGTTGCCCGGGGCGTCGGCGGTAATGGCTGCCCTTTGCGTCTCTGGACTTCCCACGGATCGGTTTCTGTTTGCCGGCTTTCCGCCGCCGAAGAGCGCCGCACGGGCTCGGTTCTTGGCCGAGATCGCCGGCATCTCCACGACACTGGTGTTTATGGAATCGCCGCGCCGTCTGGCGGCAAGTCTCTCGCAGATGGCCGAAATTCTGGGACCGCGCGACGCCATGGTTGGCCGCGAGTTGACCAAATTGTTCGAAGAAACAAGGCGGGATACGTTGTCGAACTTGGCCGATCACTATCAAGCGGCCGGCGCCCCCAAGGGCGAGGTCACGCTTGTCGTGGCGCCGCCGCCTAAAGCCCGATCGGAGGACGAGGCCGACGCCGACGCGCTCCTGGAAGCGGCGCTCGCCGAATTGTCGCCGCGCGGCGCTGCCGAGCGGGTGGCCGCGGAAACCGGGCGACCGTTCCGTAGACTCTACGGCCGTGCCCTCGATCTCGGCCGCCGCGACCAATGACCCGGTCCGATCCCCCTGTCGACAAAAAACGCCGGGCCTGGCGGTTCGGACGCAACGCCGAGAGCTTGTGCGCTTGGGTGCTGCGGCTAAAGGGCTATCAGATCGTGGCCCGGGATTTCCGCGTTCCGGTGGGCGAGATCGATATCGTCGCGCGGCGCGGCCGGACGCTGGCGTTTATCGAGGTGAAGGCGCGGGCAGAGGAGTATGCCGCTGAAGCGGTCACGCCCCGCCAACGCCGCCGGATCGTTCGGGCCGCTGAAGCGTTCATAAGGGCGCGTCGCGGCTACGCCGCGTTCGACGTCCGTTTCGATGTAATGCTAGTGCGCCGAGGCGGTTGGCCGAGGCACTTCGTGAACGCCTGGCGCGCAGACGATTAAGGGTGGTGGACGATCGACGGGAGATCCTACCTTGATTCTTCGCGCCGAGGCGGGATTAATGGCGCCGTCTGCGGATGGCCCGCGAAGAGGAGAGTAATCCAATGGCCTTCAGAGTGGCTATTCAGATGGACCCCATCGAGTCCGTCGACATCGACGCCGACAGCACCTTCGTCCTGGCGCTGGAAGCGCAGCGGCGCGGTCACCGCCTGTACCACTATCTGCCTCAGGACCTGTCATTCTATCGCGGCCGGGTGGTGGCTCGCGCCCGGACCCTCAAGGTCCGCCGCCAGAAGGGCGATCATTTCCTGCTCGGACCACCGGAGGAACTCGACCTAGCGACCATGGACATTGTGCTGATGCGCCAGGATCCGCCCTTCGACATGGCTTACATCACCGCCACCCACCTGCTCGAGCACATCCACCCGAAAACCTTGGTGGTGAACGACCCGGTGGAAGTGCGCAACGCCCCGGAAAAGCTGTTTGTCGCTCATTTTCCCGAACTGATGCCGCCGACCCTGATCACTACTGATAGGGCTCAAATCGACGCTTTTCGTGATGAGCACAAGGACATCATCATCAAGCCGCTCTATGGCAACGGCGGCGCCGGCGTCTTTCATGTCGATCCGGAAGACGACAACCTGAGCGCCCTGCTCGAAGTGTTTACCCAGCTTTTCCGCGAACCCATTGTTGTCCAAGCCTACCTGCCGGAGGTCCGCGACGGCGATAAGCGTATCATTCTGGTGGACGGGAAGGCCGCCGGCGTGATCAAGCGTATCCCGGCGGCCGGAGAGGCGCGGGCCAACTTGCACGTGGGCGGCCGTGCCGAGAAAGACACGCTAACCCCCCGCGATCGCGAGATCTGCGAGGCCATCGGCCCGGAACTCAAGCGCCGCGGCCTGGTATTCGTGGGTATCGATGTGATCGGCAACTATCTGACCGAGATCAACGTGACGTCGCCCACCGGTCTGCAGGAGATCGACCGTTTCGACAACGTGTCTCTTGAGTCGGAATTGTGGGATGCTTTCGAGGAGCGGCGTCACGCTAGCAGCAGTTGAATAAATTTCTTCATAACATACAAAAGTAGCATTTTTGCGCATTAAATCGTAAAATCCCCTGATCGGAGCGGTTTCACAGGGGAGTTTTATGGTTGCGCGGATCACCACGGTCGCGTTTCAGGGCATCGATGTCCAGGACGTGAACGTGCAAGTGCAGATATCGGCCGGGATGCCCACGTTCACCGTCGTCGGTTTGCCCGACAAGGCGGTGGCGGAAAGCCGCGAGCGTGTGCGCGCCAGCCTGAGCGCCATGGGACTGGCACTGCCGTTGCAGCGGATCACCGTCAATCTTGCGCCGGCCGACCTGCTCAAAGAAGGCAGCCATTTCGACCTTCCCATTGCCATCGCTCTGTTGTCGGCCATGGGCGTCATTCCCCACGACGTGCTTGACGGTTACGCGGCGCTGGGCGAACTGGCGCTCGATGGTGCCATTGCTTCGGTGGCGGGTGTGCTGCCGGCGGCGGTTCACGCCAGCGCCCGGAGGCTTGGTTTGATCTGTCCGGAGGCGCAGGGAGGCGAGGCGGCTTGGGCGGCCGGCATCGAGATTTTGGCGGCGCCGACGCTACTGGCGCTGATCAATCACTTCAAGGGCACCCAGGTGCTCCTTCCGCCCGAACCCAAGATTGTCGACGACACGATGAGTTACGCCGATCTCGGTGACATAAAGGGCCAGGAGACCGCGAAGCGCGTCCTGGAGATCGCGGCCGCCGGCGGCCATAGCCTGTTGATGGTCGGCCCACCCGGTTCCGGCAAATCCATGCTGGCGTCGCGCGTGCCGGGATTGCTGCCGCCGATGGACCCGGCGGAGGCTCTGGAGGTGAGCATGATTCACAGCGTCGCCGGAATTCTTCAGGGCGGCGGCCTTACCCGGCGGCGGCCCTTTCGCGATCCGCATCATTCGGCATCGGTGGCGGCTCTGGTAGGAGGCGGCCTCCGCGGCCGCCCGGGCGAGGTCTCCCTTGCCCACCTCGGTGTTCTGTTTCTGGACGAACTGCCGGAATTCCAGCGCGCGGCTCTGGAAGCCTTGCGTCAGCCGTTGGAAAGCGGTCGCGCCACCGTGGCCCGTGCCAACGCCCACGTCACTTATCCTGCTCGGGTGCAGCTGATTGCCGCCATGAACCCTTGTCGCTGCGGCTACCTGGACGATCCGGGGCGGGCCTGCAATCGGGCGCCGCGCTGCGCTGTGGACTACCAATCCAAGATCTCCGGCCCGGTGTTCGACCGCATCGACCTGCATGTGGAAGTCCCAGCGGTGAGCCCCGCGGATCTTACCCTACCGCCTCCGTCCGAGCGCTCGGCACAGGTGGCCGGGCGCGTCGCTGCCGCGCGGGCAGTGCAGAAGGCCCGTTATGGCGACGGTAATAGCGATACGCCGATCCGAACCAACGCCGAGGCGGATGGGGAGTTGTTGGAGGCCGTCGCCGCGCCGGACCAGGCTGGCCAACTCCTGCTCACCGACGCGGTCGACCGCATGCGGCTCAGCGCGCGCGGTTATCATCGTGTGCTTCGCGTCGCGAGAACGCTCGCCGATCTCGACGGAAGTGCTTCGGTCAAGCGCATCCATATTGCCGAAGCACTCTCCTACCGCCGAACGGTTCCCGGCCGAAACGCGTTGGTGGCCGGGGCTTAAAGGAAGTTGAAATCTGCCTTCATCGATGTCGGTTCGGTGTGCGGGCGGCGGCAGCCTGCATGCCCTCTAACAGGCGGAGCGCCGCCGACCCCATCATCGTTTCCGGGGAAATCCGAAAGATGTCCATGCCCGGCGTGTCGAGGACACGCGTACCGACATCGCTGTTTGCGACCATCTGCATGAACCCGACGCCTAAGGCGTGCAGGGTAAGCAGGACTTCGACGCCTTCCCCGTCTTTGAGGAATGGCAGCCGCTCCTCCAGCAACAATCCGGTGTAGGTCAGCCGGCGGCGCAGGAGGTGCTTGAAGGCGAGGCCTGCATCGAACGACACGTTGCGCTCGAGGACGCCATGCAGAATCGCCAGTAGCCGCGTCTTCCTGTCCGCCCGACCCACCATGGACGTGAGAATGCCGGCGACGTCCTCGATCTCGGCGGGCGCCGGCTGGTCCAGCAGCCGGGCGTCAATACGGTTGAATTCCTTGGCGATCAGCTCGGTGGCGAGCGCGAGGAACACTTCTTCCTTGGTCTTGAAGTACAGATAGAGCGTGCCCTTGGCGAGGCGGGCTTCGCGCGCCACGGCATTCATCGAGATGTCCTCGTAGCGTGTGCGATCCAACAGGTCGAACGCGGCGCGCAAGATGTGGTTGCGTCGCGCCTCTTTCTGCTCGACCCCTACCGCCCGTTTTCTAACCCGAGGTTCCATATCATGCCAACTGACCGTCAATCTTACTCATCCTATAGCTCCTATCCGCGCTATCGAATTAGCGCAAGGCTTGCGTGCGTATTTTGCATAGATCGCACTGCGATAATTGACTTATTGGCGAAAATAGTATAAATGACTACGGGTCATTAACGTTAAAACGAGCTACAGGAGAACAGCTATGCTCCGTCAAACAATCGCCGGCCTTATGGTCGCGGCACTCACGGTTCCCGCCATCGCCGCAGACGGCGTCAAGGATCCGTTCAAGTTGGTTGAGCCGGGTTTCTCGCTCTGGCAGACCGATCAGTCGGGCAGCTCGTTCTACCGTATGGATCAGGCGTCCGGGACGGTCGAGACGATCGAACTCCCCGGCAACGGCGAACACGCCGCCGTATCGCGCATGACGGTTGTCGTGCCCGAGGGGCAGAACATCGTCGTGCAGCGGACAAGTGGACTGCAAGGTGAGATGAAGGTAACCTTGACGATCAGCCGGATCGACGGACAGTTGACGCCGCAGATCGAAACCGAAATCGCCCCGGTTCGCGCCGCCGCGACTGCGGCCTACCCAAAAAGCTGACGGCACAGTCATCGACGCATCGGGGGACGCATCGGGGCCCTGATCGTTGCGGCTCCGGCGTCGCTCTGGCGGCCCCGGACTTCGGCTGGCGCGCGGCTGTCGATCGTTTCAGCCAGAGTTCGTTATCCGCGTCGCCAGATGGTTCCCTCGGTGCCGTCTTCGAGGAAGATGCCTTGGGCGGCAAGGCCGTCGCGGATGGCGTCTGCGGCGGCGAAATCGCGGTTTTTGCGAGCCGCAAGCCGCTCGGCAATTAAAGACTCTATTTCATCCTCGGTGACGCTCTCGGTATCGGGCGGTTGCCAGCGGAACCAGGCTTCCGGATCCTGCTGGACAAGACCAAGAAGGTCGCCGGCAGCGAGAAGCTGACCCTTGATCGCCTTTTTCTCTCCTTCGTCCCCGGCTTTGTTGAGGTCAGCCACCAGCTCGAAAACCTGGGCAAGAACTGATGGCGTGTTCAAGTCATCGGATAGGGCATCGACGACGCCGGCGGCGGGCTGGCGGTCATCGGCCTTCGCTGCGATGTCCGCGACACTGCGCAGGGCCCCATAGATGCGGTCGAGCGTCTGGCGCGCTTGCGCGACACCGTCCTTGGTGAAATCGATGGGCTGGCGGTAGTGGGTCTGCAGCAGTACCAGACGGATGGCCTCGCCCGGGAACTCCTTGAGCAGATCGTGGACGGTGTAGAAGTTGCCGAGACTCTTCGACATCTTTTCGCCCTCGGTCATGAGATAGCCGTTGTGCATCCAGTAATGGGCGAACGGACGGCCGCCATGCGCGCAGGTGCTCTGGGCGATCTCGTTCTCGTGGTGAGGGAAGATGAGGTCCTGGCCGCCGCCGTGGATATCGAAGGTTTCGCCCAGATATTTGCCGCTCATGGCCGAGCACTCGATGTGCCAGCCCGGCCGCCCCCGGCCCCAGGGGCTGTCCCAGCCGGGCTCGCCGTCGGCGGACGGCTTCCAAAGCACAAAATCCCGCGGGTCCCGCTTGTAGGGCGCCACTTCCACGCGGGCGCCGGCGATCAGGTCTTCGAGCTTACGCTGCGAGAGCGCGCCGTACTCCGGCATGGAGGGCACGTCGAACAGCACGTGGCCCTCGGCGGCGTAGGCGTGGCCCTGTTCGATCAGATCGCCGATCATGGCGGTCATCTCGCCGATGTGCCGGGTGGCGCGCGGCTCCACGTCCGGGTCCAGGCATCCGAGTGCGTGCATGTCGTCCCAGTAGGCCTGGGCGGTGCGCTCGGTGATGGACTCGATGGGCTCGCCGGTTTCCCGGTGGGCGTTGATGATCTTGTCGTCCACGTCGGTGATGTTGCGGACGTAGGTCACATGATCGGCGCCGAACCGATGAAGCAGCAGCCGGTTCAGCACGTCGAACACCACGGCGGGGCGCGCGTTGCCGATGTGGGCGTAGTCGTAGACCGTGGGGCCGCACACGTACATGCGGACATTGCCGGGATCGATGGGCTCGAAGGACTGCTTTTGGCGCTTGAGCGTGTTGTACAGATAAAGGGTCATGGGCTCCGCACGTTACACAAGATTGGTAAAGCCATTGGTAATGGGGTACCGGCGGTCACGGCCGAAGGCGCGCGCGGTGATCTTGACACCGGGCGGCGCCTGACGGCGTTTGTACTCGCCCCGATCCACCAAACGCCACACCCGGCGAACGGTGTCGGCGTCGAAGCCGCCGGCGACGATATCGGCGACCGAGCGTTCGTCTTCGATCAGCGCCTTGAGGATGGCGTCCAGTTCGTCGTAGGGCGGCAGGCTGTCCTGGTCGGTTTGGTCCGGTTTCAGCTCGGCACTGGGCGGTTTGGTGATCACGCGTTCGGGAATAACCCGGCCGGCCGGTCCCAGGCACCCATCGGGGCGAACTTGATTGCGCCAGTGCGAGAGCGCGAACACGGTGGTTTTGTAGACATCCTTCAGCACCGAGAAACCGCCGCACATGTCGCCATAGAGCGTGGCGTAGCCCACCGACATCTCGGACTTGTTGCCGGTGGTGAGCACCATGTGTCCGAGCTTGTTGCTGATGGCCATGAGCACGATGCCGCGCGCGCGCGCCTGGATGTTTTCCTCGGTGACATCGGCGGGGAGGCCGGCGAACACGTCGCGCATCATCGCGGTAAAAGCATCCATGGCCGGCTCGATGGCCACCGAGTCCAGCGTCACGCCCAGCAAGCTAGCGGTTTCGCTGGCGTCTTCGAGACTTTCCGGCGAGGTATAAGGTGACGGCATCATGACACAACGCACCCGCTCGGTTCCGAGTGCGTCCACCGCCACCGCCGCCGTCAGGGCACTGTCGATGCCCCCCGATAGGCCGAGGATGACGCCCGGAAAGCCGTTCTTATCGACGTAGTCCCGCAAACCCAGCGTCATGGCATGATAAACCGCCTCGAGACCGGTGGACTCGGGTTCCACAGGTCCGCTGTTGCCTTCTGGGGCCAAGCCCTGGCCGGTGGACCGCCAGCGGGTGAGCGTCACCCCGGTTTGCCACGCCGGCGCCCTCTCGCAAAGCCGACCCTCGGCATCCAGCTCGAACGACCCGCCATCGAACACCAGTTCGTCCTGGCCGCCGACCAGATTGACGTAGATTAGCGGCAGGCCGGTCTCGGCGACCCGGTCGGCGGCGAGTTGGCCGCGCACGCCCGGCTTGTCGATTTCGAAGGGCGAGCCGTTCAACACCACGAGGATGTCGGCGCCGTGCCGGTGCAAGTGCCCGCTGGCCTCAGGTCCCCACATGTCTTCGCACACCATGACGCCCAACTGTGCGCCGCGAAACGGGATAGGCTCGGGCAATGGTCCGTCGGCGAACACCCGCTTCTCGTCGAACACGCCGTAGTTGGGCAGAGCATACTTCAAACGAATTTCGGCGATCCGGCCGCTGTCTAGGAGCAGCGCAGCGTTGTAGAGCGCGCCGTCATGCCGCCCCCCATCATACCGCCAGGGGGCGCCCACCAGCAAAGCCGGGCCGCCGTCGGCGGTATCCGCCGCTAGGCCAGAGACAGCGTTTTCGATGTAGGCCTGGAACGAGCGTTTTAGCACCAGGTCTTCGGGCGGGTATCCGGCAATTGCCAGCTCGCCGACCACCACCAAATGGGCACCAACCGACTGCGACCGGGCGTCGCGAATACGTTCGACATTGCCGTCCACATCACCAACGGTGGGGTTAATCTGGGCCATGGCCAGGACCAGTGGGTCTGTCATCGCGTGCCTGAGTTTTCGGGTCTCGAGTGGACTACAGTCCCCGTCACGGACCGGTTTGCTCCAATCTCTTCTTGATCAGAAATTCCCGGCCGACTTTTACCGAAGCAACCCCGTCATACTCGACGATGTCGGCGGTGGCATAGGTTTCGCGCCAGCTGTCCGGCAGGAATGAGCCGGTACCAACGATATCGATGGGCGCGCCAACGTCGCCCATGACCCGGCACTTATCCACATTAAAGCCCGAGGACACGACAATCTTGACCTTGGGAAAGCCCGCCCCGTCCAGTTGCTCGCGCATATGAAAAACCGCGGCCGCCGAAACACCGGTGCCGGTGAGGTAGCGTAGTTCGGTATCATTGCGGTAGCGCCGGACCGCGATCGGCGCGTGGCGTTCGAGCACGGCGTAGGATTGTTGCGGATCGAGGCCCTCGACAAACCGTCCACCATGGGTATCGAGCCGAATACCGAGCCGTCCATCGGCGGCCATTTCCGGGAACCGTCGGCAGACATCGAGCGTATCCCTCAGCTCGTGGCCGAAGTAATCCACCAGCACGGTCATGCTGTCGTCGGGAAAGGTCTCGACGAACATTTCTGCGGCGCGCACGGTCGATCCGGCGTAGCCGACCAAAGCGTGCGGCATGGTGCCGAAGCCCCGGTCGCAACCGAAGTAATGCGCGGTGGCGTCGTTGGCGTTGCCGATGAAACCTTTCGCCCCGCCCTCTTCCTTGGCGGCTGCGGAGCCCACCGAGGCCGCGTAGGCCATCAACTCTTCCATCTCGATACCGGCACAATGGCGGGCGTCCATGGCGAGGAACGCCGCGTGCGGCAGGTCCATGCACATGGTAAACGCGTTGTAGGCCGCCACGCACGCCGCACCCAGTTTCTGAAGATAGATCGTTTCCAGATCCACCAAGTGATAAAAAGAGCCGGTTAGATAGATCAAAGGTTCACCGGCGCCGACCCAATCGCCCTCTTTGTAATTGAGGTCGATCTGGAACTCGATGCCGCGCGCCGCGGCCACGGCTTCCAGCCACTGAACCATCAGCCGCGGCGTGAAAATCACCGGACGCCGCATGAATACCGCGTAACAGACTTTTTTGTCGCCGAAGTGGGCGACCGCCTCCTTGGTTCTCACGAAATAGCGATCCGTCCACAGTCCTACATCCGCGGGATCGGGTCCGACGGCTTGAGATAGCCGGTCTTCCGGTCCGGACGGTCCGGCGGCTTTAGGACGAGGCGATGGCCCGGCGACGATTGCGGTCACGGGTACGGCCCTCCTTCAGAATCTCGGCAAGCAGGAAAGCGAGTTCCAGGGCTTGGCTAGCATTGAGGCGGGGATCGCAATGGGTATCGTAACGATCACTGAGACGCGCTTCGGTGATCGCCTGAGCCCCGCCGACGCATTCGGTCACATCCTGGCCGGTCATTTCGAAATGAACGCCCCCAGGGTAGGTGCCTTCTTCTTCGTGGACGTCGAAGAACGCCCGGACTTCCTCGAGGATTTGGTCGAAGTGGCGGGTTTTGTATCCGTTGGCACTTGCGACCGTATTGGAATGCATGGGATCGGAGACCCAGATCACATTGCGCCCGTTGTTTCGGACGGCACGGATGAGGCCTGGGAGCACCTGCCGGACCTTATCCGGTCCCATTCGGACGATGAGGGTGAGTCGTCCAGGTTCGTTCGCGGGACTGAGAATGTCGATCAATCGCAGAAGTTCATCGGCCTTGATGGTCGGTCCAATCTTGACACCGAGCGGGTTGGCGACGCCGCGGAGGAACTCTACGTGCGCACCATCCAGTTGCCGGGTCCGTTCGCCGATCCACAGCATGTGCGCAGACGTATCGTAGCGGTCGCCGCTGGTTGAATCGACCCGCGTCATGGCTTCCTCGTAGGGCAGCAACAGCGCTTCGTGGGAAGTGTAGAGGCTGGTATAGCGCAGCTGTGGGATGGAGTCCGATGTCACGCCGCACGCGGCCATGAATGCAAGGGACTCGGTAAGCTGATCGGCCAAGTCCTGATACCGGTGTCCCTGGGGGCTGTCCGAGACAAAACCCAGGGTCCACTGATTGACCTGGTTGAGATCCGCGTAGCCGCCCTGGGCGAAGGCGCGAAGCAGGTTCAATGTGGCTGCGGACTGGTTGTAGGCCTGGATCATCCGGCTGGGATCGGGAACCCGCGCCTCCTCGGTGAATTCCATGCCGTTGATCATGTCGCCGCGATAGCTCGGCAGCGTCACGCCGTCGATGGTCTCGGTATCGGCGGAGCGCGGCTTGGCGAACTGGCCGGCGAACCGCCCCGCCTTTACCACCGGCACCGTGGCGCCGAAGGTGAGCACCACGGCCATCTGCAGCAACACCCGAAACATGTCGCGGATATTGTCGGGGTGAAACTCTGCGAAACTCTCGGCACAGTCGCCGCCTTGCAGCAGAAACGCCTGACCCTCGGCCACCTCCGCCAGTTCCTTCTTGAGACGCCGCGCTTCGCCGGCGAATACCAAGGGTGGGTAGCGACGCAGGTCCTTCTCCACGGCCGCCACCTTCTCGGGATCCGGATAGGCGGGAACCTGGCAGATCGGTTTGTCGCGCCAGCTCGTCAAGCTCCAGGGATTGCTCATTAAAGACATCTCTGTGTAAATGGGGTATTGTTTCAGGCTATACGCCAGTGCATCTCATTTTTCAATGAAAGCCCCCTCCCTCCGAGTTCTTGGAGGTCGTTTTCTGCCCGTTACGAACCTAAACGTCGGGACGCTTGTCGCGCATGGTGACGAATTCCTCGGCCGCCGTGGGATGAATCCCCACCGTAGCATCGAACTGGGCCTTGGTCGCCCCGCACTTCAGCGCAATCGCGATTCCCTGAATGATTTCCGCGGCATCCGCACCAACCATGTGGCAGCCGAGCACCCGGTCGGTATCGCGATCGACGATCAACTTCATTGTTGTCCGTTCCTCGCTGCCGGTCAGGGTGTGCTTCATGGGCCTGAAACGGGAAATGTAGACATCGATGGGGCGGGCCTCGCCGGCCTCGGCCTCCGTCAGCCCGACGGATCCGATGGGTGGCTGGCTGAAAACAGCCGAGGGAACGATCGTGTGGTCGGGTTTGGTGGGCTGTCCGCCAAACACGGTCTCGGCGAAGGCTTGCCCTTCCTTGATGGCCACCGGGGTCAAATTGATCCGGTCGGTACAGTCACCGACTGCGTATATGTTGGATACGGAGCTCCGGGAATACCGGTCGACCACGATGGCGCCATATGGGTTGAGCTCGACGCCGGCCGCCTCCAGACCCAGGCCGTCGATTTTCGGCCTGCGGCCGGTGGCGTACATGACTACATCGGCCTGGATGGCGGAACCATCGGCCAAAGTGACATTCAGCGCCCCGTTCTGCTTGTCGATCTTAGAGACATTCGTGTCAAATCGGAGGTCCACGCCTTTCTTTCGCATCTCCTCGGCCAATGCTTCGCGCACGTCGTCATCGAACCCGCGCAGAAACAAGGGCCCGCGATACAATTGCGTCACCTGCGCGCCGAGACCATGAAAAACGCCGGCGAACTCCACGGCGATATAGCCGCCGCCGACGACAACGATCCGTTCCGGCAATTGCTCCAGGAAAAAAGCCTCGTTGGACGTGATCACATGTTCGATGCCCGGGATGTCGGGAACGGACGGCCATCCACCAGCGGCGATAAGGATGGTTTCGGCGGTGAAGTTTTTATCGCCTACCGCCACCGTGTGCGCATCCACCAGATGGGCGCTGCCATCGATGATTTCGACGCCGGCATTGCCAAGGAGTTTTTCGTAGACACCGTTCAGCCGTTGGATTTCGGTATTCTTGTTGGCGATCAACCGCGACCAGTCAAAGCGGGACTCGCCGACGGTCCAGCCGAAACCCGCCGCGTCATGAAACTCCTCGCGATAGTGCGCGGCGTACACCAGCAGCTTTTTCGGCACGCAGCCGACATTGACGCAAGTACCCCCAAGGTACCGCTCCTCCGCAACGGCCACGCGCACTCCAAGGCTCGCCGCGACACGAGAGGCCCGGACGCCACCCGAGCCGGCGCCGATAGTGAAAAGGTCGTAGTCGTATTGGGTCATGATTTCCGTGCTGGTTGGTCGTCAAGCCAGGGCGACCGGTTGGTCCCCTTCAGGCCGGTCAGATACCGCCCATGCACAGATACTTGATCTCGACAAAGTCGTCGATGCCGTATTTGGAGCCTTCGCGGCCGATGCCAGATTCCTTGACGCCGCCGAACGGTGCCACCTCGGTGGAGATGATGCCGGTGTTGATGCCGACGATGCCGTACTCTAACCCTTCCGCCGCGCGCCAAATCCGTCCGATGTCCCGACTGTAAAAATACGCCGCCAAGCCAAACTCGGTGTCATTGCCCATGGCCACCGCCTGTTCGTCCGTCTGAAAACGGAACAGCGGCGCCACCGGACCGAAGGTTTCCTCGCGGCTAACCATCATATCCGGCGTGACATCCGCAAGCACGGTGGGCTGGAAGAACGTTCCGCCGAGCGCGTGACGCTCGCCGCCGATGACTGTGCGCGCGCCTTTGCCGACGGCGTCGGCGATATGCTCCTCCACCTTTTCCACCGCCGCCATGTCGATAAGCGGCCCCTGCTGCGCTCCGTCTTCCATGCCATTGGCCACTTTCAGATCGGCGACCGCCTTGCAAAGCCGATCCGCGAAATCGTCGTAAACGCCGTCCTGGACGAGAAACCGGTTGGCGCAGACGCAGGTCTGTCCGGTGTTGCGGTATTTGGACGCGATGGCGCCTTCCACGGCGGCGTCCAGGTCGGCGTCGTCGAACACGATGAACGGTGTATTGCCGCCCAATTCCAGTGATACTTTCTTCACCGTACCGGCGCACTGTTCCATCAGTACCTTGCCGATCTCGGTGGAACCGGTGAACGTCAGTTTGCGCACGGTCGGATTGGTGGTGAGCTCGCCGCCGATCTCGCGGGCCGAACCGGTGACGACGTTGAACACCCCCTTCGGGATACCCGCCCGCTCGGCCAATTCCGCGAGCGCCAGGGCCGAGAACGGCGTCGCGCTGGCCGGCTTGGCGACCACGGTGCAGCCGGCGGCCAGCGCCGGCGCGCACTTGCGGGTTATCATGGCGATGGGAAAATTCCACGGCGTGACGGAGGCCACGACGCCGATGGACTGTTTGATAACCACGAGGCGTTTGTCAGGCTGGTGGGGCGGGATGACGTCGCCGTACACGCGTTTGGCTTCTTCCGCAAACCATTCGACGAATGCCGCGCCGTAAGCCACCTCGCCCAGCGACTCGGTCAAAGGTTTACCCTGCTCGGCCGTCATAAGCCGCGCCAGATCCTCCTGATTCTCCATGATCAGTTCGAACCATCGGCGCAAGATCACCGAGCGTTCCTTGGCCGTGAGCTCGCGCCAGTCCGGCCACGCCGCATCGGCGGCTTCGATCGCCCGGCGGCATTCGGCGCCCCCCATGTTCGGGACGGAACCCAGCACCGAACCGTCGGCCGGATTGGTGACATCGGTAGTCGCGGCGGAATCCGCGTCCTGCCAGGCACCGTCGATGTAACATTGCTGCCGAAACAGGCCTGCGTCCTTAAGCTGCATCAGGATCTCCGGATCATGAGGGGTTGCTCAGAACATATAAGACCCCGGCAGGCCCGTGTTAACCTTAACCTATGTGTATGGAACGGACCCTGCAGAAAAGGTGCGCGCGTTCGAACTTCTTCACCTGCAGATAGGGCGACCACTCCTGAAGAAATGGCGCGCCCGGCAGGATTCGAACCTGCGACCCCAGGATTAGGAATCCTGTGCTCTATCCGACTGAGCTACGGGCGCGTCACCGCCGTCGCCAAAAATTGGGCGACGTTGAATGTTTGACATTGCCAGACACTAAATTTTGTTCGCTGCCGGCACAAGGGATCTTGCGTGGCTCCTGCGCGCGCAGCGCCATGGATGCCATATGTCACGCGGGCGACTGGCGAAATAAGCTCATTGGTCTTGGTTAACGTGTGGGACGGCATCGGCTCCGCGGCGGAGTCAGCGATGCATTCTGTCTATGGTGTCTAAGGCGCCGTGGGAATCGCCATTGATTTCGCCGCCCACGATACGGTTGGCCTTGCAACCAGCATGGAAACACCATGGCGGCGTCAGTCCTTCAAGGGCAGAGAGCCCACCGCGCCGCGTCTGATATCCCATGCAAAAGACGCGTATATCGCCTCGTTAGAGTCGTTGGCGTCGTAGATCGGTGCACTTCGGTCGTAGCGAATTGCGGACCGCCTTGGACACTCGTGCAGTTTTACGCCGACCCGGCCCGCCAAAGTCCTTGTCGGTACCCTCGAAATGCCGCCACAATAGGCTGTGATTGATGTTCATTGGTTCGGGGGCAGCAGTGTTGTGGGTGTCCATTCGGTCCGTTTCCTTGGAACCGGCGGCCCGGCCATATCGGTCATACTGCTCCAGCCCGGGCCAGCCAGCAAAAATCAGTGCTTATCCTCTCTATCGTTAGATCCGGGATATAGCTGATGAAGGCATTCCGACCGAAGGCGCGAAAAAACCGAACCGCCAATCTTGTTGAAATGTCCATGCGGACCACTCAGATAACAGCGGATCAAAACTGCCGAGCGATGGGTCGGTCGGCCCTGCAGGCTATGATCAATGACAGCCCGGCGGTTAGGGCCGAAGCCGAACGGCACGCCATGATCTATAACAGCCCGCAGCAGGTAGCCCAACGGAAACTCCTGGCGCCTCACCTCGATCATCCCGTTCAGCGGCAAGAGGCGTTGGACGAGGAAGAATTGCTCCAAGGCCGATTTGCCGGCGCCGAAGCGCCGATCCAGCGAGTTAAGTTTTACCTCGCTGACTATACGCGACGAAAACCAGGTCAAGCTCCAAAAAAATTCAACGGAATCGAACTCGATACCGCCGACCCAAAATTCGCTAATTATGCAACTGATAACGACTACAAGGCTCGCATCAAGAACGAATTATTGAAGATAGCCGGCGAGGATATGCGCCGCGTTAGCCCCCGTCCGGGAACCTCTCATGAGACGAAGAAGGAAGGAACGATTCTTCACTACGATGTGCCAAGCCAGTTGGAGAAAGACGAGGCCCAGGATGCTCTCGACAGTTTGTTCCCGAGCACGGGTTCAGATGGCAAAGCGACGGCCTCAAAGGCTGATGCCTCGTTCAAGCAGAACAAGATATTCCAACCCAACGATCAAGAATCTGCCCACGACGCTTTTTACCGCAACATCAACGACCTCACTGCCAAGGCGCGAGCGGAAGGGGCCAATGGCGGCAGCTCGACGGACGCAATCACTAAATTTCTGAAGCTAACGGATCCTTCGAATCCAGCCTTAGGCGGCAACACGACAAGCCCCAATGCTCGTCACAATCGAGCCTTCCTCGCCAGTCGCGTAAGGGTCGGAGCTACCTCAGACGAGAATAGCGCCTGGGGATCCGGGAAGGACGAATTGCTGCGCACTGCCGACACGCGGGAGTTCATCCGAAGAGATGCCGGACTGGTGCATGGCATCGACTCGACCTCGGAACTGGACGACGGGTCTCTCCTCACTTGGATGGACGTCCAAGAGCTCTTGCGAGCGCCCACGGACGCACTACTGTGGACGAATGCTGACGGAACTGTTGGCGGTCACACGGCTGCCGCCAAGTCCACCACCACGGACAAGTGGATGACCAGTGGGCAGGATGATTTCCACAAGACAAGGGCCGAAGCGGTATTGAATGCCACGAACCCCGTCGATGCGGCTATTGCCGCGGGCTTGACAACCATCGGCGGCACCATCCGTCCTGGTGATGAACCGCAGTTCGGCAACCGGGGCCTTAAGATTAATTCGAAAAAGCGCGGCGACATGGATGTCGATGCCGATCGACAGGAGTTCTTCGCAAAGCCAGTCCTGATTGTGCGGGAGAAACAAAAGCGGCGCTTGAGGCGGTTTGCCAAAAATGCCGGCCGATTGACCCCTCCTTTGAGTCCGGAGCGCCCCGACCCGCGCGGCAAGCGTAGCCCTTCGCCAGATGAGGGTGTCTCCAAAAAAGCTCTTGAGAGCATGTTCAAAGACAGTGCTGCCGAGCGCACCCGCAACAAAGAAACCGAATACCAAAACCAGGACAATAACAATAACGTTTAAGAATTAAAGGGAGCAGAAACAGCCAGACTCACCCGGCAAGGAGCATGGTGCGCGGTGATGCGAGAGCATCATAAGTGCCGTGCGACGTCGTCCGCATCGGGCTTTCCAGGCCGGCGAAGACGAGCCATAATGAGCCTCGATCCTTAAGATTGCCGGATGCGGGACACGCCTGATGAAAACCTTCAAACCGAAGTCCAGGAACAGCCGGAACACCGATTTTTTCCAAATGCCCATCCGGCCCCGACGGCCAGGAACGGAACAGGGTTCCCCGGCCATGGGTCGGACGCCGCTGCAAGCCATGATCGAGGACAGCCCGGTGGTGCGGGCGGAGGCGGCGCGCATCGCCAGGATCAACAACAGCCCGGCTCAGGTGGCCCAACGGAAATTGCTGGCGCCCTATCTCGATCCTCCCGTTCAGCGG
>CAKZLS010000217.1 GCA_937127205.1 uncultured Rhodospirillales bacterium | reverse complement strand
GGCCCTGGTTCTGGATCTCAAACCCGGCGAGCGGGTGATCATCGGCGAAACCCTCATCACCAACGACCAGCAGCGCACCCGGCTGCATATCGAGGGCACCGCCCCCATCCTTCGTGAAAAGGACATTCTCCGTCCGGAGGAAGCCGACACGCCGTGCAAGAATCTCTACTTGACGCTGCAGCTGATGTACCTGGACCCCGACCCCACGCGGTTTCACGACAGCTATTTCGAACTGGCCCGCAAAATACAGGACGCGGCGCCGAGTACCGCTTCTCTTGTGCTCGACATTAACCAAAACATAATCGGCGGCTCTTACTATAAAGCGCTCAAAGAGGCCAAGCGCCTTATCAAATACGAAGCGGAGTTGATAGCCGATGCTTAATGCTTACAATCGCGCAACCAATGCCTACGGTAAGGGCGCAACCCACGCCGTCGATCAACGCGAACAGGAAGCCAACGCGCTTCTCAAGGCTGCGCGCCAACTTGAGGATGTGAGGCGGGAGTGGACGCCGAGCCTACAGTCGCGGCTCGACGAGGCGGTTCTCTACAATCGGAAGCTGTGGACCATTTTCGCCGCCGAGGCCGCCAATGACGATCACGGCCTGCCCATCAACGTTAAGAACAACATCGGCAGCATTTCCGTCTTCGTGTTCAAACGATCAATGGAGCTTCAGGCCGCGGCGACCGCTGAGAAGATCGACGCCCTGATCGAGATCAACAAGAACATCGCCGCCGGCCTCATGACCAAGCCTAAAACCGAGACCCTGCCCGAGGCCACAGCCACGAGCGCAGAGGCACAGGCGGCACAACGCTCCGCGGAAGCCTAGCTCTGCCCCTTACGCGTTCGCGAGATTGGACTGCGAGGTCGGGCTTCTCGAGCCCTTCCGGCATCGGCGTCACAGGGACTCTTAGACGATCTCGGTGACACCTGGCGCCGGCCTCGCATCGTCCTTCGCGTCCGACTGTATGGTGATCTGGGCAAGGTATTTCGCTGTGCTTTCGGAGGGGATACGCATCAGCACCTCGTCGTCCTTGGTGTTGACGATATCCAAATAGACCCGGTTCATGTCCGCATCGTAGTTCAACTTGCGATCATAGCTGCTTTCCGCGACCGCAGGCTGCTCGTTAGCATCCTCCTCGGCCGAAGGCCGCTCGCGATCCTGCTCGCGCCGCCCCTCGCGGAGGCGATCATCCTCGGTTTCCCGAACTTTTTCCGAGCCTTCAACGGGTTCTACTTTGCGAGCGCTGTTGATCGGGCGCAGTTGCGCTGTCTGTTCCTCTCCGCCAACTAAAGACGCCGAATGAACGGCTCCCTGGCGGTTCGGTACGTTTGGAACACCGGAGTCGATAGGTATACTCATGGCCATATCTCTGCCAAAGTTTACTACACGCTAACCATACAGTAGCACATTAGTAATAATACTTAAAGTTGTATTTTTGCATCTACCGAAGTGCGACCATATGACAGCGCGATCCACTCCGGCACAAACTACCGCCGACCCGGGGCAATTCTTGCCGGGCCGGCGCGCCCTGCTACGCCCGCCACCCCGCCGCTATCTTTTTTTCTACATTAATTCAATGCCTTAGAAAATACCCGCCACTTGGCCCGGTGTTTGCTCCAATGGGTTCGGGCACCTTTTTGGAGATTTCATCGTGACGAATACCATTACCAACGCCACCCACCTTACCGCCCGAGAGGCTACCGACCTTGCTCACACCGGCGCCCGCGACGGCCGTCCTTCGGCAACGGCCCTCGGCAACCTTGGCTCGTCCTTTCATTCAATGCTCGACAAAGGCGCCCGCATTGACGCGCAGGCCATAAAGGCGTCCATGGGATTGGCCCATTCGGGCACGCAGGACTGGATGTCCCCGTCGGCTCCCGACAGTTCTTCATGGCGCCGCAGCGACCCCGACGATGCCAACGCTTCCGACGGCCATACGGCCGACGAATACGACGAATGGAACACGGTTGATCGAGAGCGGAAGGACCAAACACAAGACGCCTCCACCGCTGAGCGGACTGACTCCGCCGCAGACGCCGTTTCCCGCGCCGATAGAGGTGACGAGGACGAACCCGCAATCCTGGACCTGCCTCTCGCCGGCGCGGGCGGCCAATCATCGAGAACCGCCACTGCCGCCGATCCAGGAGCTGGGACTGCCGGTGACGCCGCCGACCCGATGGCTCCCCCTTCCAAAGGCCAGGAGACAACGCAACCGTCGACCAACAGCGCACAGCGCGCCGACGCCACCGCGGTTTCCAAACCGGCCCATGATGCTCCCGATGTGTCGTCCGCCGCGGCGGCGCGGCAGGCCGACGAGCTGGCCAAATCCCTCCCGGCCGGCAAAGACGTCAAGCTCCATGTGACCGTTTCGAAACCGGGGGACACCCTGTTCTCG
>CAKZLS010000216.1 GCA_937127205.1 uncultured Rhodospirillales bacterium | reverse complement strand
GAATCCGTTCCGCGGCGAGAAGAACACCAACTGGGAAGGCGGCTGGCGGGTACCGTCCATGGTTCGCTGGCCCGGCAAGATCCAGTCCGGGACCGTGTCGAACGATGTCATGCACCATATGGATTGGCTGCCCACCTTTCTGGCGGCAGCCGGCGATCCGGACGTGAAGGCAAATCTCAAGGACGGCGGTGTCGAGGCCATTGGACGCGACTACAAGGTCCATTTGGATGGCTACAACTTCCTGCCGTATCTGACCGGGCAGGAGGAGAAGGCTCCACGCAAGGAGATCTTCTACTTCTCCGATGACGGCGACCTGACGGCTCTTCGCTATAACGACTGGAAACTGATCTTCATGGAACAACGGGCCGTCGGGACGTTGAAGGTATGGGCCAATCCGTTCACGCCGCTGCGCATGCCTTTGATATTCAACCTGCGGCGTGATCCGTACGAGCGGGCGACTATCACGTCCAACACCTACTATGACTGGCTGCTGGATCACGCTTTCGCCCTGGTGCCGGCGCAAGCCTACGTCGGCGAGTTTCTTGCCACCTTTAAGGAGTTCCCGCCGCGCCAGAAGGCAGCGAGCTTCAGTCTCGACCAGGCGATGGAGAAACTGGAAACGCCGTCCGGCGCGCAATAGGCGGATGATGCGGCCAAGTATGGATATGGCGGGACCTAGCCAGGAACGGTATTTCTGGCTAGGTCGCCGAACGTGAACGGGTTTCCGGTATTTTCATGAGTAGTTTCGCCTTACGTGTTGCGCTTGCTGTTTTCGTCTGGGCGGCGACGTTCGCGCCGGTTCACGACGCTTTCGCGAACGAGGACTCCACCGGTTCTATCGTTATTACCTTGCCAGCCGACCTGTCGGCCGAGGAGAGGTCGGCCCTGGTGGGAGCTCTCGACACACTGCAACGGCCGCTGCTCGTTGAGGGTGAAGATCCCTCGCCAACGGAAATCACTGGGCAGTCGGAAAGTGCTATTGCCGCCGCCATGGCCCGGTTGGACGACGTCCTGGTGGCCGCCGCCGCCGTACCGTCCGTGGTTGCCAATTGGTGGAACGGCCTCGCGGCAGGGGGTACGGGCAGTGGCGCACTGATCGCTCTGACGCTGATCCTTCTCGCGGTGTTGGCGGGGTTGGGTTGTCAGTGGATGGTAAACCGGCTGCTCGGACAGTGGCGGCGGCAATGCGTGGACACCATACCCGAACGCTTTTCGGCGCGGGTCGGTCTCTCACTGGGTTTGATGATCCTGGTGGTGGTCGGGATCAGTGCGTTTGCGGCCGGCGCGCTCCTCGTCGGTTGGTTGTTGCTGCCGCCCACGCACGAGGCGCGGCTGACGCTTGTGGTCATTGTCGTCGCCATCGCAAAGGTACGCCTAACCCTGGCCATCTCCGGGTTTCTCTTCGCCCCGCGGCAGCCAACCCTGCGCCTTGTTTCCATGCCGGACGCCGACGCGGCCATTGTGTGGCGCTGGATCTTCGTCATCGCTGTCGTGCATGCGGCCGCATACGCTGTCAGAGACCTGTTGATGGGCTCCACTCTCGACGGTGATACGGTCGCGTTCCTGGGCATCATGGCGGCGGCGAGCGCCCTGGTTATCCGATTGATCGCGGTCTTTCAGGTTCGCAATTCCATCCGCGACCTGATCCTCGCCACCTATGGGCGGGCGGACGGAAGCGTCTCCGATTTCACGCGGTTATCCGCCGGCTTGTGGCATGTGTTTTTCGCCGTGCTCGTCGTGCTGGATTTCGCCGGTTCGGTGTTTAACGAGCTGTCAGCGGCGGAGGCGGAATACGCGACATTGTCTCTAAGCTCATTCGCTGTCTTGGTGCTCGTGCCCTTCGCGGTGACAGGGTATGGCGCTCTGATCGACGATGCGTACCGGCTCAAGGTCGATGGCGGGCGCAGGGTCGGGGTCGCCGGCGCGCTCAGAGCCTTCGGACAAGGAGCCATCGTCCTCGCGGCCTTCGCCTATCTGTTGAGCGCCTGGGGCGCCAACCCCTTTGCCGGCGCGGAAGCGGGGATCGTCTCGAAGATCGCCCGTGCCGCTATGCAGGTCGGCGCGGCGGTATTGCTCGGTTGGACCATCTGGCAGGGAATCAAGCTTGCGCTCGATCACTACGCGTCTTCCGGCGATGACGGCGAGGATGGCGACGATGGCATGGGCAAGCCCGGTTCGCGGATCGAAACGGTCCTGCCGGTTCTTCGCGGCTTTATATTTGTTGCCATCGTCGCGATTTCGGCAATGACGGCGTTGTCGGCCGTCGGTGTCGACATCGGACCGCTGCTGGCTGGAGCCGGCATTCTCGGGTTGGCCGTCGGTTTCGGGGCGCAAACGCTGGTCAAGGACATCATCACCGGTCTCTTCTATTTGATCGAAGACGCCTTCCGCAAAGGGGAGTACATCCAATGTTCCGGCGGCAAAGGCGTGGTCGAGAAGATCTCGCTGCGCAGCGTTCAGCTTCGCCACCACAACGGCCCCGTCTACACCATTCCCTTCGGATCCATGGGAACCATCAACAACCACAGCCGCGACTGGGTGCGGGTCAAGTTTCAGATCCGGGTTCCGTTCGATACCAACCTCGACCTCATGCGCAAGGTCATCAAGCGAGTTGGTCAGGAACTCGCAGAGGATCCAGCCCTTGGCCCGTTGTTCCTGCAACCCATCAAATCGCAGGGTGCGGTAAGCACCGACGACTCCGGGTTTGTGACCAGCGTGAAGTTCATGTCCCGGCCGGGCGAGCAGTTCCTGATCCGGCGCGAGGCCTACGCGAGAATCCAGAAAGCCTTCGCCGAAAATGGGATCGAATTCGCCTCCCGGCGCGTGACCGTCGACTCCGATGGAGAAGACACCCAAGAACACGAAGCAGCGGCCGCGGCTGCTTTGGAGAAACCGGCGTAAGAACAATGGACGGGAGAACCCCAATGAGACACGTTCACCATACCCGGATCACGGGCCAAGTACCGATGTGTATTCTGGCCTTGGTCGTGCTGACCCTCCCAAACCTGCCAGCCTTTGCTCAACAGGCAGATCGCCTGCCGTCTTGGAACGACGGCCCGGCCAAAACCGCAATCGTCGAGTTCGTCGAGGCTATTGCGACGGAAGATAGTCCCGACTTTGTGCCGCCGGCAAAGCGGATTGCGGTTTTCGACAACGATGGAACGCTGTGGTCGGAACAGCCTATCTATGTCCAGTTGGCCTTCGCCATGGACCGGGTAAAGGCGTTGGCCTCGGAACACCCCGAATGGAAGAATAAGCAGCCCTTCAAGGCAGTGCTCGAAGACGACCGCGAGGCGCTGGCGAAGGCCGGCATGGAGGGTATCGTTAAACTTGTCATGGCGTCTCACGCGGGCATGACCAGCGAGGAATTCTCCGCCATCGCCACCGATTGGCTGGCCACGGCGCGGCACCCGCGGTTCAATCGTCCGTACACAGAGTTGGTGTATCAGCCTATGCTGGAACTGCTCGCCTATCTGCGGGCTAACGATATCAAGACCTATATCATCTCGGGCGGCGGCATCGAGTTCATGCGGCCGTGGACGGAAGCGGTCTATGGCATCCCGCCGGAACAAGTCTTCGGCTCCTCCATCAAGACCGAGTTTGAAATCCGCGATGGCGAGCCGGTCATCGTTCGGCTCCCAGAAATGAACTTCGTTGACGACAAGGCCGGCAAGCCCGTTGGTATCAATACATTCATCGGCCGGCGCCCCATCGCCGCCTTCGGTAACTCCGACGGCGATCTACAGATGCTGCAGTGGACCACGGCGGGCGACGGCCGGCGTCTCGGCGTGATCGTTCGTCACGACGACGCGGACCGGGAATACGCGTATGACCGCGACAGCCATGTGGGCCGCCTCGACAAAGCGATGGAGCAGGCGCCCGATGCCGATTGGCTGATCATCTCCATGAAACGGGACTGGAAATCTGTTTTTCCGCCGGAGCAGTAACGGATCGTGGTTCTACCCAACCGTTTTCTGTTCACCCTAGTCGCCATTTTGGGGCTCGCGGGCATTCCCTCGGTAACGGTGGGCGCACCGCCCTCCTCCGACGCACCGGCGTCTCAAAGTTACCCGGTCTCGGAATATGTCGGCGGCGAAGTGTGCGCCGCTTGCCATGCCGACGAAGCCGAGCAATGGGCAGGCTCTCACCACGATCTCGCCATGCAGGAAGCAACGGAGGCGACCGTTCTGGGTGACTTCGAAGGAACGGATTTCACCGCATACGGTGTGACCTCCCGCTTCTTCAAGAACGACGGCAAGTTCCACGTGAACACCGAAGGCCCGGACGGCCACCTGCGCGACTTCGAGATTGCCTACACCTTCGGCGTCTATCCCCTGCAGCAATACCTCGTCGCGTTTCCCGGCGGCCGCTATCAGGCGCTTGGGATCGCCTGGGATTCGCGCCCCGAGACGGAAGGCGGCCAGCGCTGGTTCCACCTCTATCCCAACGAGCACATCGCATCCGATGACGCGTTGCACTGGACCGGGATCAATCAGAATTGGAACTTCATGTGCGCGGAGTGTCATTCCACCAATCTCCGGCGAGCCTACGATTTCGAGACAGACCGCTACCAGACGACCTGGTCGGAAATCGACGTTTCGTGTGAGGCGTGCCATGGTCCGGGCTCGGAACACGTGGCATGGGCCAAGCGCAACGAAAGCGACCGAGGCCAGGACGGATCGAAGGGTCTCGACGTTTCCCTGAACCAGCGCGCCGGCGCTTCATGGGTATTCGAAAACGGATCGGCGACCGCGTCCCGCTTTCCGGCGACGTCCGAGGCCGGGACCGGGACCGAGCTCGACGTGTGCGCGACCTGTCACGCGCGGCGCGCGCCCATCGCCGACGGTTTCGATCCCGGCCAGCCGTTGCTCGACAATTACCATCTCTCCCTGCTCACCGAACAACTGTACCACGCCGATGGGCAGATCAAGGACGAGGTCTACGTCTACGGCTCGTTCCTTCAGAGCAAAATGTATGCGGCCGGGGTCACCTGCAGCGACTGCCACGACCCCCACAGCCTCGCCCTGAAATCCGAGGGCAACGACGTCTGCGTTCAATGCCATCTGCCGGACCGTTTCGATACCCCCGCCCATCATTTCCACGATCCGGAGTCGGCCGGCGCGTCGTGCGTCGCCTGTCATGCACCGGAAACCACATACATGGTCGTCGATCCGCGTCGCGATCACAGCTTTCGGATTCCGCGGCCGGACCTTTCGGTAAAGCTTGGCGTGCCGAACGCGTGCGCCGACTGTCATGAAAACCGCACCAACGAGTGGGCGGCCGCGCGTGTCGACGAATGGTACGGGACTGACCGTATTCAGAGTCCGCACTTCGGCCAAGCTCTGGCGGCTGGCAGGACCGGCGCACCAGGCGCGGTCGAGAAACTGGCCTCTCTGGCCGAAGACCCGGCCCGGCCGGCAATTGCCCGCGCCACCGCAATCCAAATGTTGGGACAGACGGGCGACAGATCCGGACTTGCTCCGATTGTTGCAGGCCTCAAGTCGGATGATGCCCTGACCCGATTGGCGGCGGTGCAGAGCCTGGGCGCCCTACCGGTTCAGGACCGTGTGAGCGTCGCGTTCCCTCTACTTCAAGATCCCGTTCGGTCAGTCCGGTTGGAAGCGGCGCGCGTGCTCGCCCCTGTCCCGCTCGACGCCCTGCCCGCTCCCCAGAGGGGAATCCTGAGCAGGGCGTTCGACGCCTACATCCGCTCCTTGAAATCGATCGCCGACCGGCCCGAGTCATTGATGACACTTGCCAACTTCCGGCGTGATCGCGGAGAGGCAGCCGAGGCCGAGAACCTGCTGCAAACAGCCACCCAGCGGTTCCCGTCATTCGCCGCGGCTTACGTCAATCTTGCCGATCTCTACCGGCAGTCGGGCCGGGATAAGGACGGCGAGCGCGTGCTTCTTCAGGGGCTCGATATGGCAACCGACCATGCCGATCTCGCGCATTCGCTCGGACTGCTCTATGTCCGCCAACGCCGCTATCCCGAAGCCGAGGAGCAGCTCGCCCGCGCGGCCGCGCTCGCACCCGGCAATCCGCGATATGGTTACGTCTATGCCATAGCCCTGAACAGCTCGGGCAAGACGGCGAAGGCCCTCCATGTGCTGAAGAAAACCCTCGATCGTCACCCCAACGACCGCGACAGCCTCCTTGCCATGGCATCCATGAGCCTCGAACAAGGGAACCAAGCCGAGGCTGCGCAATATGCCGAGCGGTTGATCAAGTTGTCACCCAACGACCCGAGAGCGCGGCAGATCCTTCGCGCCGCGAAGCCATAGACCCGGCGCCATCACCACTCGAGAGCGCGTGCCGACCGCCAACGATGGGGAGGGGGGAGGGGTAATCGAAAAAGTCGATATCAACCCCCTGCACAGTACACTTTACCGGGTGAAAGCACATGATTCGTTGTAGGTATTCAATAATATCAATGGCTTAAATCGCGGCTCTGAGAGATCGATCGGGTTCGATCGAGTGTTTTATCTTTAACATATTGATATTAAAATAGAATTTTCGCATACAGCCGACGCCTCGGCGACAAGGAAGTTTCTAGCCACGAGCCGTCGTGCCGCCGCTGTTAAGAAGCGGACATCAGCCCAATGAGTATAGAGCCTCGATCACAGGGCACTCTGGCACCGTACCCCCCTCGCACCGCGAGGAAATCCCGGCCAGGGTCTTTTCCAATCTGCGAAGGTCTTCGATCTTTTCCCGAACGTTTTGCAGGTGGTCAAGCGTTAGCGCCTTGACCTCGCCGCAGGTGTAATTGCCGCCATCCACCAACCCCAGCAGCGCGCGAATTTCATTGAGGCCGAACCCAAGTTCTCGGCTGCGGCGAATGAAGACCAATCGCTTCAGTTGATCCTCGCCATAGAGCCGGTGCCCGCCGTCGGTCCGAGAAGGAGCCGGAAGCAGGCCGCTCTTCTCGTAATACCGGATCGTCTCAATGTTGCAGCCAGTGCGCTTTGACATTGCACCTATGCTGAAGTCCTGTTTTCGTTCAGACACATAAAACCTCTTGTATCTGTAGTAGCTACAGATTTTAGAATGAACCTATGAGCAGTGATGTGTCAAATCCGGCTGTTTCGAACGCGGAGGCCGAAGAACCTGCAGAGGATGCACCCGCCGGGTCCGGCATCTTCGCAAGCTTGAGCCTCTTCACGGGGCTGGGCGCGGCTGTCGCGTCCTCTTGCTGCGCCATGCCTCTGGCCTTGGCCACAGCGGGTATAGGCGGCGCGTGGCTCCGGAATTTCAGCGGCCTGATTTTTTACAAGGATTACATTCTGTCAGCGGCGGTCATTTCCTTGCTCGTTGGCTGGATTGTCGCCATCCGGCGACGTGCACGGGCTTGTGAGGTTGAAGGTGCGTGTAGCCGTCGTTCCACAAGCCGGCTAACGTTTGTTGCTTTAGCCCTATCCACGGTTCTCGTGGGGTTTGCCGCTGTCTCGAATTGGCTGGAACCCCTTATTGTGCGCTACCTGCTTTCGCTGAACGGATCGGCATGAGCGAGAAGACCATTTTGAGAGTTGGTGTCATTGGGGCGATTGTGACGGCGGTATGCTGTTTCTCGCCGATCTTGGCCATTCTCCTTGGTACATTGGGCCTTTCGGCCCTCGTGGGATACTTGGACTACGTTCTGTTTCCCACGCTCGCAGTGTTTGTCGGGATCATCATTTATGCGTTGTGGAAGAGGCGGACGGCATGACTGAACTGCAATCAACCATCACCTGCCCGGAGTGCGGGCACCGCGAAACCGAAACCATGCCGACGGACGCCTGCCAGTTTTTCTATGACTGCAAGGGCTGTGGCGCGGTTCTCCGGGCCAAGCCGGGGGACTGCTGCGTGTTCTGTTCCTATGGTTCGGTTGCCTGCCCGCCGATCCAAGAAGCTCGCCAGCAGGGAACCGCCCATAGTGGGTGTTGTGGGTAACCGCGACCGGATCAACACCTCTCAAACCCTGACACGAGTAAAATCTAGTTTATATTGGTTGGCCTAAAAAGTCCGCTTTCCGGCACGAGATATCCACGGCTTGGGTCCGCAACGGGTCAAAGAACTAAACCCTCTGCCGCAGGCGTCGGGGCTTGGATCGATGCATCCAAGCCCTCCAAGCGCGCAGTGTAGCCGCTTGGCCCACCGGTGTCCCGGAGCTGTAGGACAAGAACGCGTGGTACGCATAAGTCTCGACACTGCTCATCGTTGGCCGCTCGCTCCCCCACAGACCCACTGCTGTCGATGTTACAGGCATACTGCCGAAAGGCAAATGCCGGCAGATGGGAAAAGTCTCCGTCAACAAGCGTTCCGGGGGTTGCCTGTGCGCTCTCATGTGCCATTGTGGCCGGCGCGCGGCTAGGTGTGGGTAATCAAGATCGCGGGAAGGCGTTTTCTGATTGATGTCTGATAGTCACAGCCCCTCCCATCAACACGGAAGCTATGACCATTCACACGGTCATGCTCACAGCCACGCCAACGGCGCCAACGAGAACAGCGTCGGCATTGCGGCGCTGCTGACCGGCGCGTTCATGGTGGTGGAGGTGATCGGGGGGGTGGTGTCGGGATCGCTGACGCTGATCGCCGATGCGGGTCATATGCCCACCGACTTCGCCGGGCTCGGCATG
>CAKZLS010000215.1 GCA_937127205.1 uncultured Rhodospirillales bacterium | reverse complement strand
ATCTCGTGGTCGATCGGGTATCATGTAAACCGGGCACGCTTGCCCTTGCGGGGTCGTCCGCCATTCCGTCGGGCTGTGCCGGCGAACCAGGTCGTCTCGGCTTAAAACCTCCAGGGCCCTGTGAACGGCTTTCAGATGTTTCTTAGCCTGAAGCGCGATAGCGGTCTTGCCCGCGAAGCCGGCGCGGACTGCCTCCAGGCACAGCATTTCGGTCTCCGTCAATTCGACACCTGAGTTCGCCGTTTCCATAAATTTTTCTCCTGATCTTGCATGTCCGCATTCGCGCGAACCGCGTTGCTAACCGGACAATTACCAATATCGTGGATTGTATGCAGGTACCAAACCCGCGCGATAGACCTCGGGTGCCGTCAGACGATCCAGTCGCATATTATGCAGTTTACGTAACGGGTTATCCCGCAGTTCCGGCGATCATGCCGCCAGCGCGAGGCCGAGGAACTCGAGGGCCAAGCGGTTCCCAGGGGCCATCCGATTCTCCAATCCGATCTTGCTTGCGGCAGCTTGTGACCGGCGAAGTGTTCTTGTTCAAGGTGGGTATTGGTCGGCGCTCAGACTCTATGATACCGAGGTCAGGCGGCGCTGATGGGTTCGCCTACCTTCGCAAAACAAGCGGCCGATCATCTGGCTGATGCCGAAGCCGGCGGCCGGGTGCTCGACTGCTGAGTTGGGCTCTCGTGCGCACGCGCTATGGGCGCTTGTCCAGAACGGCTTCGATGGCGTCACCGACGTCCGCCGCACAGTCGCCGCCTTCGATGATCCGGCGTTCGTCGCCAGCTCTATACTTTCCAGTCCTCACGAGCGTCGCGTGCAGACCGAGCGACAGTGCGCCGTTGACGTCCGCTTCCACGTCGTCGCCGATCATCGCGGTTTCCGCCGGCGCGGTTCCGAGATCGATCATCGCGGCCTCGAAGAATGCCGGCGCCGGCTTGCCGAACAAGATCGCTTCCGATCCGGCCGCATATTCGAGGGCGGCGACGAACGGTCCGGCATCGAGGCTGAGCTGATCGGCGTCTCGGAAATAGCGATTCCGGGCGATCGCCAACATCGGCGCGCCGTCGACAATCAGTCGGAATGCGTCATTGAGCCGCTCGTAAGTGAATCGATCGGCGGCGTCGCCGATCACCACGGCGTTCGGCCGATCTTTGTCCAAGGCAGCGAATTCCGCATCGAGATTGGGGTGGACAAGCAAGAACGGCCGAAGGCGGTTGCGGACGAGATGGTCCGCCAGCGCTTCGGTCGCCGTGAACAGTTCGTCGTCCGAGACATCAAAACCGAGACGCCGGAGGCGATTGAGCAAGGCGTGCTTCGGCTGCCGAGACGTATTGGTGACAAAGCGCAGCGGCAACCCCGAAGCGCGCAATTTCCTGATGCTTTCGACGGCCCCAGGAATGGGCACCTCGCCATCGTAGAGAACGCCCGCAATGTCCAGCAATACGCCGAGAATTGCCATCGCGTCCTCGTCAGCGGCCCTTGAGGCTCAGGATATAGGCGATGAGATGGTCCGTTTGCGCCGGCGTCGGCATAACGTCGGGCATTTCATCATGGGGCGTTTGCAGAAAGGCGCGGAGTGCGATCTCGGTAATAGCGGGATCGTCGGCGAGCGCCTGGAACGCGGGCGGGCCCGCGAGCATATCGATGCCATCCGGCAGGGTGACGTGGCATTCGCCGCACCAGCTTTCGGCGATCTCGCGGCCCAGGAAGGGATCCCCTGGCAGATCTTGAGCCGTTGCGGCCCGAAGGAAAAGGATCAGACAACAAACGCCCAAAGGCCCAATGCGAAAAACCATCAAGAACCCGCTTTCTCGTAGGTTCCGATGAGCTCGGTTTCGGCGAGGACATGACCGTCGATGGCGCTGACCAACTCTTTTGCGGTCGGCTTGACCAAGCTGGTGAAAACCGTATTCAGGGCGTAAAGCTTGTGGAAGTAGCGGTGCCGGCCGATCGGCGGGCAGGGGGCTCCGTAGCCGGTCCTGTTCCAGTCGTTCAGGCCTTCGAGGGTGCCCGGGGGGAGCGCTTCCGGCGCTATGCCCTCCGGCAAGGCGCCCGCCGTCGGCGGAAGGTTGTAGAGAATCCAATGCACCCACGTCACCTTGGGGGCCGCGGGATCCGGCGCGTCGGGATCATCGACCAGAAGGGCGAGACTTAAGGCGCCCTCGGGAACGTCCGACCATGCCAGCGGCGGTGAAACGTCCGCCCCTTCACAGGTGTAGTGCTTGGGTATTTCCCCAAGTTGCGAGAAAGCGGGTGATTTCAATAAAAGCGTCATGGCTGTTTCCCCTTTCCCCATAATAACACCACCTAGTCAGTATCAGGGTCAATGCAACGTCGCTGTGATTGCCCGGGCGGCGCCCTGCAGCTTGGTGGCTACCGGTGACGAGACGCTGGCTACCGTGTCCCACCCGACGTTGCCCTCGCCCATGGTGTCGTCGATGGCGCCGCCGCAGATCGTGTCATCGCCTCCGCTCGTGAAGATCCGGTCATTGGTCGTCGGATTTGGTATCATTTAAGACATCGTCGTCTTCGGTTCCGACTTCCGTCGGGATCGTCTCGCTTGGCAAAGGCGTGATCGTGAGTGGTTCGAACGAGCCGTTCTGTTTGGTGATCTTGACCCCGTTTGCCGCGTCGAAGGTCGGGTCGTCAGTCTTGGCCGCCATTTTCGATACCCCTCTATGGCAGATGTCCCCGGCGCCCATCGCCGGTTCTGCGCATAGGTCGTTGGCCGGACCGAAAGGGTTCAAAAAAGTTTGGAAGCGTGTTCGGAAGGCGCCCGCGCGTTCGGACCTGCGCCTTAGGGTAACAACTCAGAGCACGTCCGGTTCCGATCGGTCCGATCCGAACGGGACGTGCTTTAGGTGCCGCGGCGCGTTTGAGGTCGGAAGAACAGGTCGAGAAACGGCCGTTGGTATTAACCCCTTCGGCACTGTTCTGGGGTGGCGATCAGCCCGGCACCGAACACCGGATCCCTGCCCGCGGTGCCCAGGTCCAGCGCGTCCGCAGACAGCAGCCGCCTGACGTCTCCAACCCCCAAATTGCTGAGCTCCGGATCGGCGGCGATCGCCGCGGTCACGAAGGGCGCCGCCGCCGAGGTGCCGCTGAGAATGCGCAGGCGGCCTTCGTCCTTGAGCAGGATGTCGACGCCGGGAGCCGCCACATCGATCTGCTCGCCTTGGACGGCCCGGTCATAGACGTCAAGCTCCTGATCGACGGCCGTCACCGCCAGGACGAACGGAAATGCGGCGGGATAGCGGGGCGGCGACGACGGGCCCTCGTTGCCCGCGGCGGCGACGAAGACCATGCCGTCGTCGGCCGCGCGCCCGAGCCCGCGGTTGAGCAGCTTGTTCCTCGGGCCCGCAAGGCTCACGTTCACGAGATCGACGTCCTGCGCGCGAAGCCAGTCAGCCGCACGGAGGATCGCGACTACACCGGTGGCGTCGCCGCCGTCCAGGGATGGAACGATCACGTTGGCGCTATGGAGCGTGGTGCCGCTTAGCCGGCCCGGACCGATCAGGAGATCGGCCATCAGCGTGCCATGGTCGGTCGCCAGCGACCCGTCTTCGTCGGAAAAGCGCTGTTGCACGATGCGGCCGTCGGCAAGACCGGCGTGGGTCGGCGGCACGCCGGCGTCGATCATACCGACCGAACGAAACGCCCGACATCCCTCCGGCGGCCAGCCGATCAAAGCACTGGCATA
>CAKZLS010000214.1 GCA_937127205.1 uncultured Rhodospirillales bacterium | reverse complement strand
TGGCAGAAAAGACGGAAGCGATCCTTGTCGATGCCGTCGCGGAGTGTCTTCGCGCGAACGATGGGAGCCTGGCGCTCCGGCGCCTCGGCACGGGTGCTCCGATAGACGCAGACCCGATTGCGGCCTTGCTCCTTGGCAGCGTAGCAGGCGACGTCGGCTTGAGACATTAGTTTGGCGGCGTTGTCGGCTTCGGGCGTGACCTCGGTGACCCCTATACTGACCCCGATTTGAAAGCTCGATCCCTGCCATTCGAAACGGAAATTGCTCAAGTTCGACACGATCATCTCACAGATTTTTTGCGCCCGGGCGGCGGAGCAGTTGTCGAGCAACAGAGCGAACTCGTCGCCGCCCAATCGGGCCAACGTGTCCCGCTCGCGGAACTTGCCGGCGAGGAGCGCCCGGATCTGTTTCAACAAGGCATCGCCAGCGGCGTGACCGGCGATGTCATTCACCAGCTTGAATTGATCGAGATCCATGAAACAGAGCGCGTGGCGCCATCCTTCTATCTTGGCGCTGGCGAGGCCGCGCGCCAGCCGTTTTTCGAACTCCCGGCGGTTAACCAGATCGGTGAGCGGATCATGGGTGGCCTCGTGGGCCATTTTCCGGGCCATCCGCCGCGTGTCGGTGACGTCATGAAATACCAGGACGAGACCGAGGATGGACCCGTCACGGTCGCGGATGGGTGCCGCCGTGTCCTCGATGGCGTATTCCCGGCCGCTTCGATGGATCAGCACCGAGCGATCGGTCAACCCGGAAACTTCGCCGGCCTCGAGGCAGTGGGCGATGGGATCGGGAGCCCACTCCCGGGTGTGCTCGTCGATAACCTGAAACACGGTCGTCAATGGTTGTCCGCGGGCGTCTTGATGGCTCCATCCGGTTAGGCTTTCCGCAACTGGGTTGAGCGATTCCACCGTGCCGCCGGCGTCGGTGGTGATGACCGCGTCGCCGATGGAGTGCAGGGTTACCAGGGCGCGCTCCTTTTCGTGGAACAGCGTTCGCTCCGCGCGCCTGCGATCGGTGACGTCGCGGGCGATGCCAGTAATGCCAATCACCTTGCCGTCGTCGTCGAAGACCGGTGCCTTTATGGTTTCGAACCAGGCCACCTTTCCGCTTCGGTCGACAATGCGTTCTTCCACGCGCTTGCACCTGCGGGTTCGCATTACAACCCGGTCATCGACGCGATTGGCAGCCGCCAGTTCATCGGGCCAGATGTCGAGGTCGGTTCGCCCCATCACGCTTTCCGAGGGCACGCCGCAGGCCCGTGCAAAGGCATCGTTGACCGCGATTAGGCGGCTCTCCTGATCCTTGAGCCAGGCAATGTCGGGAATGTTGTTGAGGATGGCTTTTTGCTGGCGAATGCTTCTCTCGAGAGCGGCATCGACCGCTCTTTGTTTGCGGTCGCTTCTCAGCGCTTGGATGAGGTGGGCGCAGGTGCGGAGCAGCGGATCGAGAAAGTCGACCGTCCGTTGATCGTATCCGCCGGGCCGATTGGCGATGCCCACCATGCCGACAACCTCGTCCCCCAGAATAAACGGAAGTCCCAGGAACGCCTCGAGGTTCGGGTGCCCGCGCGGCCATCCATTGGCATGCATGTCGCCGGCCGGGTCGTTGGATATCACCGGCATCCCCGTTCTGATGGCGTGTCCGAACAGAGTGTCCAGATTGAAGAATTCTATCTCCCGCGGAATACTTTGGTCGAAGTGGTCGCGGATTTGGTCGTTCCAAGCGGCATCCGTGATGGCGCCAATTTTGAGATAGGGCTGACCTTTTTTGGTGTGCAGAACCTCGCCGAAAAAGCCGTATTCGCTCTCGGTAAGGGCAACAAAATCCGCCAGCAGCCGATCGAACGCGTTGCGCTCGCTGGGCTGGAGAAGATATTGCGACTGAACCCGGCCGATGGAAGCAAGCAGACGGTTCGTTTGATGCAAAGCCAGTTCGGTACTTTGGCGTTCGTCGTTGGTTGCGCCGCACGTCGGCAGGAAGTACGGATCTTTGTTGGCACGGCCAGCAAGCTCGGTTCCGTTCAGGTCGGTCACGTCGCGCTGAATACTCAGCCAGTAACGGACCGCACCGGCGTCGTCGTGAATCGGCACGATCTGGCATTTGACTGTAAATTCAGAGCCGTCTTTGCGCCGATTGACCATGTCCCCGAAGAACACCTGCTTAGTGTTCAGGTCGCGCCGCAAGCGCCGCAAAATTGCGAGTGAAGTGCTCGAGCTCTGCAAAAGCCGCGGCGTCTTGCCGAGGATCTCGTCGGGGGCATAGCCGCTGACCCGGCAGAACGCAGCGTTAACAAAGACAATGGTCGGTCCCGGCGGGTCGAGCGCCGACGTGGTGACCATGACGGGATCTTCCATCACCTCAAGGGAGGTTTGGATGGAACCAAGAGTAGTATCTGTACCGCGCACTAAAGCTCTCCCTCCCCAGGAATTCCCAAGGCCGACTCTCTGCGCAAAGGGGCGGTGCGCCCGAAATTATCCCCACTCGAGACCTATTTCACCCCATTTGGGGGTGCCCTGCAAGGAGAAGCTGTGTTTATCCACCATATTCGTTGGAGACAGCCGTGGTCGATAGCATGCCACATGCCTGTATCATCGGTGCCGGATCCAGCGGTATCACTGCGGCCAAGGCATTCGCCGATCGCAACATTCGCTTTGATTGCTTCGAAAAAACTGACCACGTGGGCGACCTCTGGGTATTCGACGCGGCCAGCCGTGCCGGTGCGGCATATCGGTCGCTGGTAAGCCACACATCCCGCCAACGGAC
>CAKZLS010000213.1 GCA_937127205.1 uncultured Rhodospirillales bacterium | reverse complement strand
GTTCGAGAGGCGGATGCGGTAGTCAACCTTGTTGGGATCCTTTACGAACGCGGCCGTCGAACGTTTCAGCGCATTCACGTGGATGGCGCTCGGAATGTCGCAGAGGCCGCGCAGGCCTCGGGTGCCGCCCGCTTGGTGCAAATGTCGGCAATCGGAGCCAGTGCCAATTCACCCGCGGCCTATGCGCGGACGAAGGCGGCTGGTGAACGCGTGGCGATGGATGCCTTCGCCGGGGCGTCTGCGGTTAGACCCAGTGTCGTATTCGGGCCGGAGGACGATTTCTTCAATCGCTTTGCCAAACTAGCGCAACTGCTGCCGGCCCTGCCGGTATTCGATACGTCGTTCCAGCCGGTCTACGCGGCGGATGTGGCGGAGGCTATCTGCAGGATTTTGAACGATCCAGAGGCCCCTGGCAAAATCTACCACTTGGGCGGCCCGCGGGTTATCAGTTTCCGCGAAGTGATGGAGCTCGTGATGTCTGAAACGGGCCGTCGGCGCTTTTTGTTCCCGATGCCTTTGTGGATCGCCAGCGCGGAGGCGTTTTTCCTCGAAATGTTGCCAGTACCCCCCCTTACGCGGGATCAGGTCAAGTTGCTTGGAATCCCTAATGTGGTTCCGGCGGGTTCACTGACATTCCGGGAACTTGGCATTGAACCGACGTCAGTGGAGGCGGTCCTGCCAACTTATTTGCGCCGCTACCGTCCGCCCATCCTTCAGCAAGAGCGTTAAGTCGAACCGAACCGGTCCATGGGCGGCGCTCAAAAGGAAATGGGCCGAATGTATAACATCCGGCCCAGAGTTGGGGTCAGGGGAGGAAAACTACAGTCCGTCTATCGGGTTTTGATCGGCTGTGCGTTGCTACCGCAATCCACGCTCATCGTCCCGCAGACAAATTCATCGAAGCTCGCATCTCGCATCCAATTGCAGCGTTCAATACGCAAATCTGGGAATACTTGATGTAACCCCGCAACCTTAGGAGAGCGCTTAAGTTAGGCGTGAAGCCTGATCCCGGCATCCATGGTGTCGATATCGTATTGTCCATGAACCGTGACATCGCGGCTGGACGAAACGATGTTTTCACCATAATTCCTGAGAAAATTGTTGCCGCCCGGCGTTCGCTGGATGAGAACGCTCCTGCGGTCCTTCTCGTCGGTCTTACGGCGAGCCAGTCCGAGTTCACTCAGCCGATCGAGTGCCCGAGTGACAGCCGGCTTTGACACGCCGAGAGTGTTAGCCAACCCGCGAACCGTATGCGGCGCGGATGTCAGGTAAACGGTTAAGAGGATCGCCATCTGCCGGGTCGACAGGTCAGGGACGTCTTCGCGCACGCCTCTTACAATCGTACGCCGCCAAAGATCGAGTGCCTGATGTTCGTTCATATGCATTGCCATTTCCATGTTTCCCCCAAGTGGGTTACTGGAGTATTACCCATAAGGGGTATATTACAGGCAATGAAAATGAGTGCGCAACGTATATTTACAGTTTATGGAACGAATTTTTCACGAATATACGCGTAAGCCGCGCGCATCGCCATGGCTTCTCCACCTTTAGGACGTCCTGGGCGGGGTTCCGTATTCCAAGCCATCAAATCTACATGAGCCCACGAGGCCGCGGTGCTCGTAAAGGCCTCGAGGAACAGCGCTGCCGTGATCGCTCCGGCAAATCCGGTTTCAGGAGCATTGGTCAGATCGGCAACCTTGCTCTCTACGTGTCGGCGGTACGGGGGCCAGAGGGGAAGGCGCCATAGCGGATCGCTTTCCGCCTGGCCGAGAGCTTGCAACGATGCCGCCAAGGCATCATCGTTGGTGAACAGTGCCGGCAATTCGACCCCGAGCGCGACGCGTGCGGCGCCTGTCAGGGTCGCAAAATCTATAAGAAGGTCAGGTTTTTCCGACGCGCCCTCGCTGAGAGCGTCGGCGAGGATCACCCGGCCTTCTGCATCGGTGTTGCCGATTTCCACCGTCAGTCCGTCGCGAGTAGGCACCACGTCCAAGGGGCGCATGGCATTGCCGGACACGCTGTTTTCCACTGCTGGGATCAACACACGTAATCGAACGGGCAGCTCTGCCGTCATGACCATATGGGCGAGACCCAGAATATTGGCTGCCCCGCCCATATCCTTTTTCATGAGTTTCATGCCGGCGGTCGTTTTCAGGTTGAGGCCACCGCTGTCGAAACATACGCCCTTGCCCACAAGGGTCACTTTCGGATGGTGGGCCTCGCCCCACACCATATCGATCAACCGCGGTTCGCGGTCGCTGGCCCGGCCAACGGCGTGAATCGCTGGATAGTTCTCAGACAGTAGATTATCGCCGACAATGACCGATGCGTGGGCGCCATGTTTGGCGGAAAGCGAAAAGGCGGCGCTGGCGAGTTCTTCCGGCCCCATGTCGGCTGCGGGCGTATTGATGAGGTCGCGGACGAGGAAGGTCGCGTCGGCAGCGCGTTCCACGGCGGCGCGATCCGAGCCTTCGGGCCAGGCGAGCCGCGCAAACTT
>CAKZLS010000212.1 GCA_937127205.1 uncultured Rhodospirillales bacterium | reverse complement strand
TCCCCAGCGATTGGATCAAATTTCCCGACGAGAAATCCGTTGATCCGGTCTGTCGGAAACCGACTTGTCGCAAAAATACCGGCAACCACCCTTTCCTCTCTCAAGCGGACAAGCGTGAGTGTCCGGCAAGCTACCCGCCCGCCGACCCACGTAAAAGCGACAATTGTCGCCAGGGTCAAGTTCGTGGCATTAAGACGTAGCGGTCAACAAGTGGATGAGGACGCTCCGAGTTTAAAGACTGTCTTACGAGCATAAAGCAGCACAACAAATGGCACGTACACGGCAGACAGCAAGTCGTCGGAACCGATGAATACATTCAATATCTCTGACCATCTGGTGCAACACAACGCGGAGCTCGCTACTGCTTTTATGGTCCTGGTTCTGGCCGTGCTCATCGGTGCGCGGAAACTCGGAAGCCGCCCCCTGATCGCACGTTTTCCTCGCGCGGGAGCAATTGTCGAACTGTTTCTCGGTCCCCTTGCCGTCATTGTTTTTGGCAGCCTGGCGCGCGTCATGGCCCGCTATCTCGGCTTCGGTACCGTCGACGAAGAACTGCGAACCCTGACCGTGTTCGCAACCTATGTGGTCGGCGCTCTTGTGATCGCCCGATTGATTGAGGTCTTTACGCTGTTGAGGACTGAGAAGACGGCCGGCGGCCGCTACACGGGGATCCTTCGCGGTCTGTTTTACGGTGGCTGCATATTTGTCGGTGTGATCATCTTTTTCAGGGTCCGAGGCGTTGAAATCACCGGCGTTTGGGTATCCACCGGCGTGGTCGCCGCCCTCGCCGGCTTCGCGTTGCAGAAGACCCTCGGCGACCTGTTCTCGGGGATCGCGCTTAGCATTGAAAGCCCCTTTCGCAAAGGTGACTGGCTGCAATTCGATGACGGATCCGTGGGTCAGGTGACGGACATCAATTGGCGGGCAACACGGCTGCGCGGTTGGGACAACGCAACCCACGTCATTCCCAACTCTGAACTGGCCAGTCAGAGCTTCAAGAACTTGCACGGGCCTTCGCGCGTTTTCTCCCCTTGGTATTTCGTCAAGGTTCCGGGCGACGTGGACCCGCGCTTCGCCACGGCACTGCTGCTGGAGGCGGTGCTCAGGTGCAAGGCTGTGCTTAAAGAACCTCTACCGGTGGCTCGGATCTCCGATGCCAGTACCATCCCCTACTCCTACATGGTCTGGGTGACCTTCCCGAACTATCCGGCCATGTTTGCCGGGCGCGAGGAGTTGTTCCGGGAAATTCATTATTCCTTCAAGCGTGCCGGCATCCAGATTTCGCCCAACATCCAGGAATGGCACACGAGAAAGGCGAAAGTTTCCGTGACGGAGCCGCCCGATGTCCGAACCGCCCTCGAGTCCCTCGATGTGGCCAGCCAGTTCAGTGAAGATGAGCTCGATAAGATATCGGCGGAAAGCCGCTACATGGCTTTCGACGCGGGGACGATCGTCTTGCACGAGGGAGAAGTTTCCGACGCGTTCTATATCATCACATCCGGGATCGTCGTTTCCGAAGTCACCACTTCCGACGGGACCAAAGAAATCGTCGAGGAACTGTTTCCGGGATCGTATTTCGGTATTACGTCGATGATGACGGTGGAACCCTCTTATGTCCAGATCACCGCGAGGACCGATGTGAGCGTGATTCACGTCAATACGGATTGCGTGAGATCCATTCTCGCCGCCAAACCCGAGCACGCGGATCACTTCGCCGCCGTCGTCAAGCGCAGGGTGGACACGGCGGAGCATGCGCGCGAGGCCAGCCGCCGCCCCACGCCGTCGCTCAGCTTTGAACAGATTCTCCGGCGCATCGAGAAAACGCTCGGCGGCCAATAGTATACTCCGCACTTACGGTTCTTCGTGCTCAGAACCAAACGCCGCGATGATCGAAGGCCCAACCATGCTTGATAACGAGCGGGCTGCCGACCATGTGCGGTTCGCTCAATCGGCGTTCATCGATCGCGACTATGTGCATGCCGGTGCCGATACATTTCGAATCCAGCCTATCCTTATGTCTCACCTCCAGC
>CAKZLS010000211.1 GCA_937127205.1 uncultured Rhodospirillales bacterium | reverse complement strand
AAGAGTTTCGAAGAAGGCGGACTTCCTATTGGATCCGTCCTCGTTCGCAACGGCGGGATAATCGGTCGTGGGCATAATCAACGCGTGCAACACGACGATCCGATCGCGCATGGTGAAATGGATTGTCTGCGTAACGCGAAACGCCAAAAAACCTATCGCGACACGACGCTGTATACAACGCTATCACCGTGCATGATGTGCTCTGGAACAATCGTTCAATTCGGCATCCCGCGTGTCGTCATTGGGGAGAATGTTAATTTCGGCGGAAACGAGGCGTTTCTGCGTGAAAGGGGCGTCGAAGTCATTGTCGCCGATCACAAGCCGAGCATTGATCTGATGAAAAAGATGCTGGCAGAAAGAATGACGGTATGGCTGGAAGATATCGGAGAGGGGTAGCACCAACGGTGGTTAAGAGTAACCGCTTGTCCAGCTAGGGTCATCGCCTGGCACTGCTGCCCGGTTTCCGCGTTCGCGGGCGGGATTTCATGGCGCCGGGTGAAAGGGGTAGCGTCTCTGATTTCCCCCCAACACTCCAGACATTCTTATCCCCTGGGTTGAAATCCGTGGCCGCATTTGAGAGAATAAAAAGTGAACCCGAAATACCCACTCTAAGAAAAACGCGGAGGTGTATCGTGTTCCGTCTCTTCAAAAAGTCCGACAAGCCAAAGGTCGATGCCGCTGAGATTGAGCGGCGCGAGCGCGAAGAGCGCAAACGGGAAATGGCCCAGAAGCTCAAACAAGAAATGCAGGCGAGTAGCGAGACCGAACAGAAAAAATCCGGCTGAAACGCAATGCCGACCGGAGCACTATCCGTTTGAGTGGAATCACTTGATCGGAATTACGCGCTCTGAAACTCAATAGTTTAGAGCACGGTGCGACCAGACCGGGTCGATCTGGTCGCACCGTGCTCTAGTGGGCGCGGCTAGCATTTTTGCAAAGCGCCTTCTCCTCCTATGGCAACATGTAGCCGGTTCGCCATAGGCGCCCGATGAAAAAGGTAAGCGTCGCAGGGTCATAATACGCAGTTGACGCCTTCGGCCTGACGAATATGCGGAAAACGTAGCGTCCCCAATATCCCGCGCTAGAGATAGGTGGGCAGGATGTCCTCGACCGGTGTGGGCTCGATTCCCAGTTCGGCGAGCCCGGGGCACGCGCCACTCTGGACATTGTCCCGCTTGAGCGATTCCACTTGATCGCGGGTCAACGGCGGCTTCGGCAGCATTTGCAGCACCGAACCCTGGATCTCGGCCATGAAGAACGGGATGGGAAGCAGCGCACGGGTCAGGCCTTTCTCGGCTAGAACCAGTTCCATCAGTTCCTTGAAGGTATAGACCTTGGGTCCGCCGAGTTCGTATGTCTGCCCTTTGGTCAGGTCATCGGACAAGAAGCGGACGATCGCGCCGACCACGTCTTCCACGTATACCGGCTGAAATCGGGTTTTGCCGCCGCCGATCAGCGGCAGCGCCGGCGAATATTTGGCCATGCCGGCGAAGCGGTTAAAAAAGTCGTCTTCCGGCCCGAACACGATGCTCGGGCGGAGGATGGTCGCTTCCGGATAGACGTCGCGGACGTGCTGCTCGCCGCGTGCCTTGGTTCGCGAATAGGCCGATGGCGAATTCGGATCGGCGCCCAGCGCCGACATCTGAACGAAGCGGCCGACGCCGGCGTCCCGCGCCGCTTCGGCCACGCGCCGGGCGCCCTCGGCGTGCACCGCCTCGAAGCTCTGATCGCCGCTTTCGGCCAGAATGCCCACGAGATTTATGACCGCGCTGGCGCCTTCGACGGCGGAGCGGACCTCGCTGTCGGAGTGGATACTCGCCTTGACGGCCTTCACAGCGCCCGCGTTGCTTGCGTCTGTTTTAAAATCGAAGGATTCCGGCCGGCGAACGGCGACCACAACATCGGTACCTTGAGCGGCGAGCCGCTGAATGAGGTTTTGTCCGATGAATCCGGACCCGCCGAAGATCGCAACGACGCCATCGGCCGTCGCGGGTGAGCGCCCGGGTGCCGCCGGCGCCTTTTTCGCGGCTGCGCGGGACTTTCTCTTCGGTTTCGTTGGCGCCGCCCGGGTCTCTTCAGTCATGATCGTTTCCTCGCATCGCTGTTGTGGCCAATGCCGTCTCTCGGAAAACTTCCGACGGACATTATCGTTCCACCATCACCGTACGAGCGAATGAGGGTCATGGATGAAGGTCACGGTCTGGCATCGCGCCCCGTGTCCTCTCCATCCGGCATTCCGCCGTCGGGTGCTCAGTCCACGACGATCCACAGCATGGCGATTGCCAAAGCAACGATCGCGGCGCCCGCAGGGGCGCGCCAAGCCGGCGGGAGCGCGGTAATCGGTGCGGCGAGCCGAGACAGCACAGCCAGCGGTGGCGCAACCCGCCAGAGGTCCCTCTCGGCGCGCGGCCCGGCGCGGTCAAAAACGGCGTGCATGACCCCAAGACCCTCGAGGATCGGCACGAACCGTGCCTGGCTGCTTGACGGCGCCGGCGCCTTGCCTTGGGTGATCTGTTCGAGGGCCGTCTCGATCGCCCGATCGCTGGCCCAGAGCGCGCGGAAGGCGATGCGCCCTTCGCGATCCACAAGGAAGACGGCGTTGGGCTTGTCGTCGAGCGCCCGGTGGAGGTCTCCGTCAATGGTATCCACCGCGATGGTGAAGGGCACGTCTGTTTCCGCGCCGAACGCCCTTGCGTGTTCCACCTTTTCGTCCAGGGCGCGCGGCTGCGTCACCCGTTCGCCCGGATGGGCTTCGTGCACGTACAGAAGAACGAAGCGCACCCGTTCGCCGTAGGTTCGGTGCAACGATCACAGGAAAGGAAGCGCCGCAATCGTCATCGGACACGTTTTCGAGCCGAACACGACAAGCGCGAGTGTTCCCTCGAGATCGGCCCGCGACAGGGTCGTCCCGTCGACGGTCGGCAGCTCGAAGTCTGGCAGCGTCTCTCCCGCCGAGCGCGCGTTCTTGGCGAACGTCATGTCGTCGACGAAGGCTTCGAAGCTCAGGTGATCGTAGCGGTAGGG
>CAKZLS010000210.1 GCA_937127205.1 uncultured Rhodospirillales bacterium | reverse complement strand
GCGACCAGGACAGCCTATATGCCCTCACCGAAGCCCTGCTGGCCCTGCCCGAACTCGACACGGCCGAATTAAAAGCCGCCGCCAACCAACCCGACGCGCCCCTCGAAGACGCCGCTCAGATGGTGAAAGCGCTCTTCCGCCGCGTTAACGTCGAGCACGTCCGACTCCTCCACGAGCGGGCACACCCAATAGACCTTGGCGCCCGCCTCGAGACTTCGGGCGACACCGGCGACCACGTCGTCGAGTCGCTCCATGGGCACCGCGCGGGTGTCCACCGGCAGCCGGCCCGGGGGTTTTTCTAGGAGTTTCGAGGCATCCATGTCGCCGTACGAGGTCAGCATCAGCGTCCGCGGGATCGGCGTCGCGGTCATCACTAGGATATCGACGGCGGCACCCTTGGCCGCGAGGTCGAGGCGCTGATGGACGCCGAACCGGTGCTGTTCGTCGATCACCGCCAGCGCCAGATCCTTGAACGCGACGCTTTCTTGAAACAGTGCGTGGGTTCCCACCGCCAGAGGAATGCTGCCGTCGGCGAACCCTTCCAGGATGGGCTTCCGCGACTTGGCTTTGTCCCTGCCGGTGAGCAGCGCCACCTCCACGCCGGCCGCGGCGGTCAGCGGCTGGATGGTGGCGAAGTGCTGGCGGGCGAGGATTTCGGTGGGCGCCATCAACGCCGCCTGGGCGCCGCTCTCCACGGCGGTGAGCATGGCCATCAGCGCCACCACCGTCTTGCCGCTGCCGACGTCACCCTGCAAAAGCCGCAGCATCCGCGCATCGGACGCCATGTCGGCAGTGATCTCCGAGATCGCTCGGTCTTGCGATGCCGTCAGCGTGAACGACAGGGACTCGAGCACGCGCGCGGCCAACTTGCCCTCGGCGCGGATGACGCGCCCGGCGATGCCGCGCTGATGGCTCCGGATTAGCGCCAGGGCCAACTGATTGGCCAGCAACTCGTCATAGGCGAGGCGGGAACGCGCCGGAGACATCGGCGACAATTCGGTCTCCTCTCCCGGTGCATGAGCGTCCTCCAAAGCGGCACGCCAGGGTTTCCAGCGCTGCCGGTCATTGAAGGCCGGATCCTGCCATTCCACCAGTTCCGGCGCTCGTTGAAGGGCCGCGCGCACCAATTTCACCACTTGCTTGGCGGTCAAACCGGCAGTCAGCGGATAGACCGGCTCGACGATGGCAATGCCGTCGCGTTCGGCTTCTTCGACGATGTGGTCCGGATGGGTCATCTGAAGTTGCTGGCCGTAGCGCTCCACGACGCCGCTCACCACGCGGAGCGCGCCTTCGGGCAGGACCTTGACCAGGTAGTCGGCTCGGGCATGGAAAAACACCAGCACCAGCTCGCCGGTATCGTCCGCGCATACAACCCGGTAGGGGCGGCGCGAACTCGCCGACGGTTGATGGCCGAGGACCCGGACGGTCAGAGTCGCCACCGTTCCGGGCAGCGCCGCCGCTACCTTCGGCGAGAACCGGCGGTCGATCAGTCCCGAGGGAAGGTGCCACAATAGGTCCACCACCCGCGGTCCCGCCAGTTTTTCCACGACGGCGGCCAAACGCGGCCCGACGCCCGGGAGACTGCGGGCCGGAGCGAATAACGTGTAGAGGACTTGCGGGCGCATATGAAATGAACGGCTGACAGGGATTTCCGGGTCTCTTATACCCTATCGTTCGTACCGGAGGAGAGGAATGATCGAACCGAGCGACAAACTGCGCAAACGCGTGCTGTTTCGCAGCCACCACACCGGCATGCAGGAAAACGACCTGTTGATGGGCGCCTTCGCGGAACAGATTCTGCCGACCATGAGCGACGAGGACGTGGAATGGTTCGAGTCTCTAATGATGGATAACAACGATGTGGATTTGTATAACTGGATGATGAAGAAGGCAGATCCGCCGGAGGAATGGGATCGGCCGGTACTCCGGTCACTTATCGAATTCGCGCAGAACTTCAGACCATCTATATAATCCATTGAAACCATTAAATGAGTTATTGTCACGACCCGGCCGGGCGTTGATTTCCGGCGCGCCGCCTGGCTATGACGCAGAGATCGTCGCATCGCTTGCGGCGGCCCTGGATGGCGGCGTGCTGTTCATCGCGCGGGACGACGTCCGTATGGATTTCATGCGCGAGGGGCTGGAATTCTTTGCCCCGAAACTGGTCACGCTTCAGTTTCCGGCCTGGGACTGTCTTCCCTATGACCGGGTTTCGCCCAATCTCGATATCGCAAGTCGGCGCATCGATACCCTGACCCGGCTACTGGAAAGCCGCGACGCGGGCCGGGGGCGGGTTATTCTGACCACCATCTCGGCGGTTCTGCAGCGGGTGCTGCCCAAGGAGTCGTTGTCGGGTGCCACATTCGCACTAGCCTGCGGAGACCGCATCGATCCCGAGCAGTTGATCGCATTCTTTGTGACCCATGGGTATGTTCGCGCCGAAACGGTCATGGAGCCCGGCGAATACGCGGTGCGCGGCGGCATCATCGATGTTTATCCGCCGGGTCGCAGCGAGCCGCTCCGTCTCGACTTCTTCGGCGACGAGCTGGACACCATGCGGTCCTTCGATGCCGCCAGCCAGCGCACCATAGACAAGCTCGACGCCTTCACGATAAAACCGGTCAGCGAAGTGCTGCTCCTTGACCAGGCGGTGGCGCGGTTCCGAACGGAATACCGCACCCTATTCGGCGCTGTCGGCGCTGACGACCCGCTGTACGCCGGCGTCTCCAGCGGCCGCCGTCAGGCCGGCATGGAGCATTGGCTGCCGTTGTTTCATCCGCGCATGAGCACGGTATTCGATTATGCTCCCGGCGCGGCGGTGATCCTCGACCATAACCTCAACGACGCTCGCGATGCCCGTCTGGACCTGATCCGGGAGTACCATGACGCGCGAAGCAACCTCGGCACCGGCCGGTTCGCCGAAATGGGCACGCCTTACAATCCGCTGCCGCCGGAACGGCTGTACCTCGGCGGCGAGGAGTGGGACGGGTTGCTGTCCGAGCACGCCGTCGGTCAGTTGTCGCCGTTCGCGGTGCCGGACGACATGGCGGGCGGGTTCGACGCCGCCGGCCGGCCGGGCCCCGACTTCGCGGAGGCCCGGTTGCGCGGCGACGTCAACGTGTTTGACTTGCTGACCGACAGGCTGGTGGACCACCACAAGCGCGGCCGCCGGGTGATGGTGGCGGCGGTGACCCGCGGTTCGCGCGACCGGCTCGAGGCGGTAATGGCGGAGCATGGCCTGACCAAGGTCACACCGGTGGACGGATGGGCGGAGGCCGAGGCGCTCACGTCCGACACTCTGGCGCTGGCGGTGCTTGGCCTCGATCGCGGATTTGTCACGCCGGACTGGGCGGTGATCGCCGAACAGGACATCCTCGGCGACCGGCTGGCGCGCTCCCGCGCCCGGCGGATCCGGCCCGAGAACTTCCTCACCGAGACCTCGTCGCTCAATCCCGGCGATCTGGTGGTTCACGTGGACCATGGCATTGGCCGGTATGAAGGGCTGGAGACCATCTCGGTTTCCGGCGCGCCGCACGATTGCCTGCGCATTCTCTATTCCGGCGACGGCAAGCTGTTCCTGCCGGTGGAAAACATCGAGGTCATCAGCCGGTTCGGCTCCGACAGTGCCGGCGTTCCGCTTGATCGCCTCGGCGGTGCGGCGTGGCAGGCCCGCAAGGCTAAGCTGAAATCGCGCATTCGCGACATGGCCGGCGAACTGATCAAGGTGGCGGCGTCGCGGACGTTGCGGGCGGCGCCGGTACTGACGCCCGCCGAAGGCCTGTTCGACGAATTCTGCGCCCGTTTCCCCTACGCCGAGACAGACGACCAAGCCCGCGCCATCGCCGATGTTATCACCGATCTCGCCGGCGGTCATCCGGCCGACCGGCTGGTGTGCGGCGACGTGGGTTTCGGCAAGACCGAAGTGGCGCTCCGGGCCGCCTTCGTCACCGCCATGGAGGGCCGGCAGGTGGCGGTGGTGGTGCCGACAACCTTACTCTGCCGCCAGCATTACCGGACCTTCGTCGATAGGTTCAAAGGATATCCCGTGCGCATCGGTGAGCTGTCGCGGCTGGTGGTGGGTAAACAAGCCAAGGCCACCAAGACCGAGCTTGCCGATGGAACGCTTGATATCGTCATCGGCACTCATGCGCTGGTGGCTAAGGACGTCAAATTCCGCGACCTCGGGCTGCTGATCGTTGACGAAGAACAGCACTTCGGTGTTGCCCACAAAGAAAAGCTCAAGAAGCTCAAGACCAACGTTCATGTGCTGACGCTGACCGCCACGCCGATCCCGCGCACGCTGCAGATGGCGCTCACCGGCGTCCGCGAGTTGAGCCTGATCGCCACGCCGCCCATCGACCGCCTGTCGGTGCGCACCTACGTGCTGGAACTGGACCCGGTGGTGATCCGCGAGGCCATCCTGCGCGAGCAGTACCGGGGCGGCCAGACCTTCTATGTCTGCCCGCGTATCGAGGACCTCGACACGGTTCATAAAATGCTCAAGGAACTGGTGCCCGAAATCAAGGTGGTGATGGCCCACGGCCGCATGGCCGCGCGCGACCTGGAAGGCGCGGTGGGGGCGTTCTACGAGGGCGCCTACGACGTACTGTTGTCCACCAACATCATCGAGTCCGGGCTCGACCTGCCGTCGGTGAACACCATTATCCTCCACCGTGCCGACATGTTCGGCCTCGCCCAGCTTTACCAGCTTCGCGGCCGGGTGGGGCGGGGCAAGATCCGGGCCTATGCCTATCTGACGCTGCCGCAGCGGCGCAAAGTGACGCCGGCGGCACAAAAACGTCTCGAAGTGATGCAGTCGCTTGACGCGCTCGGCGCCGGTTTCTCTCTGGCCAGCCACGATCTGGATATCCGTGGTGCCGGAAATCTGCTCGGCGAGGAGCAGTCCGGCCAGATCCGCGAAGTAGGGATCGAGCTGTACCAGCAGATGCTCGAAGAAGCCGTGGCCGAGGCCCGGGGCGGCGACGGAGAGGTGGCCGGCGAGGACGAGTGGAGCCCACAGATCTCCATCGGACTCAGCGTCCTGATCCCGGAGCCCTACGTTCCCGATCTTGGCTTGCGTCTCGGCCTCTACCGGCGCCTCGCTGACATCAAGGAACCCGATCAGATGGAGGCCTTCGCAGCCGAACTGGTGGACCGCTTCGGCGAGATGCCGGACGAGGTCAACAACCTGCTGCAAGTGGTTGCCATCAAACAGCTTTGCCGCAAAGCTGGGATCGAGAAGGTGGAAGCGGGTCCGAAGGGCGCGGTGGTCACCTTCCGCGACAACGCGGTCGCCAATCCCGCCGGCCTGGTCCAGTTCATCACCCGCCAGGCCAGCACCGCCAAACTCCGCCCCGACCATAAACTGGTCCTCAAACGCGGCTGGGAAACCCCCGGCGACCGCCTCATCGGTGTCCGCAAACTGGCTCGCGACCTCGCCGAGGTTGCGGCCGGGTGAGGGCATTGGCTCGCGTCAAGCCTCATGTCCCCCGATGCGGTATGTTGATAACGGCCACGCTTAGCACCGTGACGGCAAGCCCAATCCCAACAAGGGGTGTAATTGTTTCGCCGAGAACAACCACACCCAAAACAACACCGACTCCGGCCCTCAGGTAGCTCTGGCTGGCAACCCCCATTGAACCCAACGTCCGTATAAGCCGGAAATAGATCAGAAGCGCGACGCCGGTGCAGAATAGCCCGAGGACGACGACCGCAGCCAGAGCGGCCACGGATGGCCGAAGCGTCCAGGGCTGCTCGGTCACAATGCTCAGCGGGATCAGACAGAGGCTGGCCCAAATCATGGTGCCCGCCGCCGTCACGGTGGGGGGCAGGTGTGAGAACCGTTTTCCGTAGATTGCGGCGCCGGCGTAGAGAACGGCGCCAAGCAGAACCGCCAGTTGCGCGACCACTTGTTGGCCAAGTTCATTCAATACATCGACGCCGACGATGAGGGTTACGCCGATCATCCCCAGGCAAGCCCCCGCGAATTTGAGAGGGCTCGTCCGTTCATGACGGATGCAGAGCAGGGTAATCAAGAATACGAACAGCGGTGACGTGGAATTCAGTACGCTGGCGAGCCCGCTTTCCACGTACTGTTGTCCCCAGGCCAACACGGTCCACGCGCCGATGCTGTTGAAAACGGCCTGCACAAACAGCATCCGCCATGTCCGGCCGCCGCGCGGCAGGTGCTCGCCCCTCCATGTCACGACGGCCAGGAGGAATAGAGCGGCGATGGTGACGCGGGCGGCGATCAAAGTCACGGGCGGGATGGAGCCCACGGCGAACTTGATCGACAGATAGGAGGACCCCCAAAGCAGCGAAAGCGCCGCGAGGAAGACCATTTCAAAACCGAGATTGGTTCTGGTTTTGGTCATGTGTACAAGCCTCCAAACCCTCGAAATCCAAACCGTAATCCATTGCCTGCATGGAATGCTTCGTTTATCATCGAAGTATGAAAACAGGTCCTGATATCGCGCTGCTCGGGTCGCTGATCGGCGATCCCGCGCGGGCGAACATGCTGACGGCACTGATGAGCGGGAAGGCGCTGACCGCGAGCGAGTTGGCCGCCGAAGCGGGCGTGACCGCGCAAACGGCGAGCGCCCACATCGGCAAACTCGAGGACGGCGGGCTTATCCGCCAGCGCAAGCAAGGCAGGCACCGCTATGTCTCTCTCGCCGACGACGACGTGGCATCCGTGCTGGAGAGCCTGATGGGGTTGGCTGCGAAGCGGGGCCATTCCCGAACCCGGACCGGTCCGAAGGAGCCGGCGTTAAGGAGGGCGCGGGTTTGTTACAACCATCTTGCCGGCGATCTGGGCGTCCGCATGTTCGAATTTCTTCGGGCGCAAAGCTATCTCGTTGAGGATGGCGAAGGTGTAGAGCTATCGGATGCCGGGCGCGGTTTCATGCGTGAATTCGGTATCGATCTTGATGCGCTCGGAAAGACCCGCGGCCCGCTCTGCAAACCGTGCCTCGACTGGAGCGAGCGCCGAACCCATCTGGCGGG
>CAKZLS010000209.1 GCA_937127205.1 uncultured Rhodospirillales bacterium | reverse complement strand
ATCTAGTCTGAGGGAAACATTCCAAGCGCGAACGCCGGTCCAAATGTGACCGGCGGTTCTGGTTTGCTCCGTGCGTCGCCAAAGCTCGCGGTCGCAAGGCCCCCCTGGCGCACGGGACAGCGGGCGTCTTGAAAGTAGAGCGCAGGTTGGGTCAAATCCCTAAACAATCCATGCTAGGCCGCTTTCGTTAACCGGAACGAACGGCCCAATACCAAGGCACGGGCCATCATTCCGGTTTTCGCCGATCTCGCGGCGCAACGGCGCGACGGCCTCCGGAGCGGTCATACCGGCCGTAATTCTACTGTGCATGGGGTTGATATCGACTTTTTGATTACGACCCCCCCCCTACATCCGCAGATGCAGGGCAGGCTCCGGCTATTTTGCCGGAGCCCGATGCCATTAACAGGTCGCTACCAGGACAGGGTCTTGACGTTCGGGTCGAACAGAATGCCTGATACCAGGTCCCAGCTACCCATTTGGACGCCGTCGATGTAGTCGTCCTTGGTGAGGCCCGCCGCCTGGGAGCAGGCGCCGCACATGATGACGGTTCCACCGTCCTCGATGAAGGCGCTCAGCATGTCCTGGATGGACATGTTGCTCTCGCGAAGCAGGCCGTGGACGTGCGATGGGCGCTTCCTGTCGGCGAGGTAGACGGCGCGGACGTTGAGCCAGATCGCTACGGGTTTGTGGCCATTCTTCAGCGCCTTCTCGTGGGCGAAATAGATGGCCTTGGCCGCCGACCAGGTGTCGTCGGTGGTGAGGTTGACGAACAGGCCCGGCTTGGCCTGGTCGGCGGCATTCGCGGGCGAGACAACCGGCATCAGTGCGGTGAAGATCACCGCGACCATGGCCGCCGCCAACGCTGCTCTTTTTGTTGCTCTCATCGTATGGTCCTCGTTTTTCTCAGGTTTTATTATTGCTTCTTCATGTCGCCTTGACCTTCATCATGCCCCTCGCCGTGCGTGGCGCCCATGGCGCTGGCCTTCATAACGTTCACTTCGACGGTCACGTCCCCGGCGTTTTCAAAGGTCAAGGTCAGCGGGAAGCTCTCGCCCTCCTTCAGGGGAGCCTTGAGGCCCATGAACATGACATGCAGGCCGCCGGGCTTAAGCTCGGTCGCTCCGTTCGCCGGAACGTCGATGAACTCGACCTCGCGCATCCTCATGACGTCGCCGTCTCTGATGTGGGTGTGCAGTTCCACCGCCTCGGAGACGTCGGCGGACGCGCCGGTCACGCGGTCGGCGGTAACGCTGTCGTTCTTGATCTCCATGAACGCCGCACCGGCCTTGGCCGGGCCGGCGGATGCGCGCGCCCACGGGTTTTCGATGTCGATATCGCCGGCAAGCGCGCCGGAAACGGGAAGGAACGCCGCGGTCAGAATGGCAGCGGTCAACAGTTTGATACGGTTCTTCATTTCGGAGTTCTCCTCTAAACATTTGAACAGGAAACGCCGTCGCGCGAGGATCCGCCCCCTTGCGCGGCGTCAAACGGGAACGCCGAGCGATCCCGTCGAAGGTGATCGATTGATAGCGATCAGATGAGTGGCGGCGCGCGAGGGCCGAGGGGACCCGGGCTGGGATCATACCTGAGATCCGGACCCGAGATGGCCTGAGGGAGTCGTTCCGGCCAGCGCACAGATGCGTAAAGAACGACCGCGGCGGCCACCAATGCCAGGGCCGCCGCCCCGGCAAAGAGGCAGAGGCCGTTATCGGCGGGTCCGTGTTCCGTGTGACCTGGTGTTACCGGCGCGCCGGTCGCATCGACGGTGCGTGTCTCGACGCCATGGGGTGAACAGATGACGATTTGGAATACGCCGTCGGCGAGCCCTGAAACATCGGGCATGAAGCCCGTGGGGACAACGCCCCGCAGCGCCGCCAGGCAGATCAGGACCAGTGCCATTCCCTTGCAGGTCCTGTCCGCCATCCGCGTGCGGGTCTTACCCGTCATCTGCCTTCCGTTCTTTATCTTGAGCGTCGCCGCTTTCGCACCCTACCAGCAAGGAACGCACACGCAACAAAAATGCGCGGGCGTTTCCGTCAGATATAGTACTCCGCCATGGGCGCGAAACCGTTGAAGCGCTGCGATGCGTAAACCGATGTATAGGCACCGGCGCAAAGCAGGTTCACCCGGTCGCCGGCGCCGAGCGCCAGCGGCAGGGTATAGCGGTACTTCTCGTAGAGCACGTCGGCGCCGTCGCATGTGGGGCCGGCGATGACCACCGGCCCTTCCGGGGTTCCGTCATGGGGCGTGGCGACGGGATAGCGGATGGCTTCGTCCATGGTCTCGGCCAGTCCGCCGAACTTGCCAACGTCGAAATACACCCAGCGCGTGGGATCGTCGTAGGTCTTGCGCGACACCAGCAGAACCTCGCTCTGGATCACCCCCGCCTCGGCGGCGATGCACCGTCCTGGCTCGACGATCATGTCGGGAAGGTTGTTGCCAAAGTGCCGGGTCATGGCGTTCATGATGGCGGCGGCGAAATCGTCTGCCGGCCGTCCCTCGTCGCCGCGGTAGCGCGCCGGAAAGCCGCCGCCGAGATCGATCATCTTGAGCTCGAGCCCGGCCTCGCGCAAATCGGAAAACACCATGGCGGCGCGGCCGATGGCCATCTCCCAGCGCGCCGGGTCCATCTGTTGCGAACCCACATGGAACGAAATGCCATGGGGGTCGAGGCCGAGGTCTTCGGCAGTCAACATTAGATCGCGGGCCATGTCCAGCTCGCAGCCGAACTTGCGCGACAGGGGCCACTGAGCGCCGCCGTTGGACACCAGGATCCGGCAATAGACCTTCGATCCGGGCGCCTCGACCGCCAGTTTATGGAGCTCTTCGATGCTGTCGAACGCGTATAGACGCACCCCGAGTTCATGGGCGCGGGCGATATCACGCTGGCGCTTCACCGTGTTGCCGTAGGAGATCCGCGCGGGGTCGGCACCGGCGGCGAGGCAGTCGTCCACTTCCGCGACGCTGGCCGCGTCGAAACACGAGCCAAGACCGACCAGCGTGCGCAGAACCGGTTGGGCCGGATTGGCCTTTACCGCGTAATAGATATCGGCCACCGGCAACGCGGCACGCAAAGCCTGATAATTCGTGGCAATTTGGTCGAGGTCTACAACGAGAAACGGCGTCTCGATATGGGTTTGATTAAGGAATCGTTCGATTTTCGGGGTCATCCCACTTTCTCTTCATGGAGGTGTCAGTCGATCAACGCTCATGGCTCGCGCACCGAGACGCCTGGCGCCGCACAGCGTATCAGCGGCGTAACGGTCTTACGCCGCGAGCAGACTGCAGTGGGGATTGATCCTGCCGAGCAGGCTCATGTAGGTTCTCCGCAAACCGCCGGTATTTTCCACAACCGCGATCCTTCTTCCCGCCCCCAAAACCGCCGGCCGTTCCCAACAGTCGGTTTTTCCGAGCAGTCGGCCGGTCCCAAGAGAAAAACGCCCGCGCCGCGTTTCAGGCATCACTTGTTCCGCATGCGGCACAATGAGCGTGGGGACACGGTTTATACGCGATCTCAGCGTCGCTTTTAAAGAAGAAATTTTTGTTACACCGAGAATATCGAGCGGGATGTTCGGGTTGACATCGCAAGGTGCCTCGGTCCCTAGTACCCACTTTCACAGTTCCGTGCTTCATGTGATCGCTTTTCCCGCGTCCTTGGCAGGAGGCGGTGCGCCGGCGATGCGGG
>CAKZLS010000208.1 GCA_937127205.1 uncultured Rhodospirillales bacterium | reverse complement strand
GCGTTGTCGGGAGGCGGAGCCCGTCACCCTTAACTCTTTAGGTTGTCAGACCTTAACTGTTTTGCCACCGGCTTGTCACTTAGGTTGATTCCTTAGCGGGGTATTAGAGGATCCTCCTCGGTATTTCACGGCGCTCCGACGGTCAACGAGTGATCCACAAAAAACGGAGCAAATAATCAAACAAAATAGAGCGACCCCAGCTTCGCAGCTTAATAGCTAAACCTATTGAATCACTCAACTTGAACGGTTATTGCAACACTATGGCCTTTCCATGGCGGGCATATCATATTTGTCGTACCCCCCCGTATCAAGCCGATCCAGACCAGCGCGCTCACTTTGCATTGGCGATGGCTTAGTACTATGAGACACAAAGCCGAAGGACACAATTCGCATTCGGTGAGAGACGACCGGCCACGACACTAGAAACTCCTGGCGCAAATTCTGAGACGAGAATTTCGCGAATATGTTTCTACCATACCAAACTTTCGATGCATAGTTCGTTGGCCCTTCGCATCGTTCACAAGATCGGTTATTATCGTTCTGCATCGATGCCCGTGGCAGTTCGGCCTCTCACCATAAGCCCTATCGGCCACTTGGCTCGCGAAAGCGCTTCGCAATCCAATGGCACGGCATGTGACGCCGGACTGCCCAGCGGTTTTCTGATCTAAGTTCCAAAGCTCGACGTGAGAGGGCAGCTTCGGAACAAACCGCTCAGATGCCGCTACCGGCCTCGATTATGCCTGTCAGATGTTCGACCCGTTTTAGCAGTTCGCCGAGCCGCTTGTCGGAAAAGCCCTCTTTCTCGAGCTGACGCACGGTATTGATCAGATAATCGCGATTCAAACCAGCGATCCCTTGTGCGCTCATAATGATTTCGGCGGACCGCTCCACACCGAGATCTCCCGCATATTGATCGTGGCGCGTATTTGCTACGAATGTATAACAATGCACCGTGATATCGCGAAGCGAAACAGCAATCGTTCTCGGAGTGTAGGCATAGCTGACCAGTTCGCGCTCATCCAGATAGCTCTTGACCGATTGCTCGTCGGCAACATCCACACGAAAGGCAATACCCCGGCATGCTCCGCCACGCGCCAAGCCGAGCACGAGGCCGGGATGCTCGGGCGTTCCCCGATAGTGGTGGGAGTAAACACAGAACGACCGATGGTAACCCCGCAGCAACGCGGGCCGGCTTTCCAAATAGGAAAAACCGGGGCGCCACATCAACGAACCGTACCCAAAGACCCAGAAATCGTCGGCGCCATGCATCCGACCTGTGTGCGCCCTTCGCGGCGGAATGTCAAAAAGTGACTTTGCCCGTCGTCGGCAAGCATTGGACGCGTCGTCAACGAACATTTGAGGCACAGGCCACCGAACTTTAAGAGCCCGCAGCAGCTGATCTCGACGGCAGGGCAACCGAAGCCGGATCTTTGATCGTTGCTTGTGCGCGAAGGATGCCTGAGATAGCCTGCGCCGACGCTTACACCCATTCCAATGGACGGACAATACTTCCGTTGGTATAAGCGTGTTGAACCGGCCACAGCGACAGCCTTCCTAATCGCCATGCGCAATATCTTCATCGGGATCTTCGTTGGGGTTGTCCTCGGCATTGTCCTTGGGGCAACGGTCATCGCGCCGCGCCTGAAACAGCAGCAGGAACCGATCGCCGAGGCCGACGTCGAGCGCGTCGCCGAACCGGAAGACCCGCGAGACGTGGCAATGCAGTTGTCGAAAGGCCTGTTGGTTCGCCCGGCGGTTCAGTTAAAGCTTGCTAGCGCGTACAGCAGCGCCACGCCGGTTCTAGGCGCGTTGGCTCAACGCGTCGGTTCGGAAGTATGGCGGGTTTCGAACGGCCGTATTCAGATCAATTTTCATGAACCCGATACGCTGGCGCCGGTCGCCGACATGTTTGATGCAGTGGCGTCCAGCGCCATCGACGCAGCGTTTTCTTCTCCCGGCATGTGGGGAGACGACCTCCCCGCAGCCAACCTATTCGGCGCTATTCCATTTGGCCCTAGCGTCGACGAATATCTTGCCTGGATCTATTTCGGTGGCGGCAAGCGACTCCTTGAAGACTTGTATAGCAAGCGTGGCGTTCACGGCATCATCTGCGGAATGACCGGGCCGCCAGGCTTCGGCTGGTTCCGCGACGAGATCAACACGCCCGAAGCTCTGGAGGGTGTGCGGATGCTGATAAACGGCCTCGGCGCCAAAGTCGTGGAGCGCTTGGGCGTGGAACCGCAACAGTTGAGCGGCGGAGCCATCTTTTCCGCCTTGGAAACCGGACAGCTCGATGCCGTGGCCTATTCGATGCCCGTCGTGGATCTAAACCTCGGGTTTCAGGAATTCTTGAAAAACTATTATTTTCCCGGCTGGCAACAGCCCGCAATCCTTCTCGAACTGATCGTGAATATAGACAAATGGCAGAGCCTGGATGACGGTCAGCAAGCACAGATCGAAGCAGTGTGCGGCGACAACATCCGTTACGGTATTGCCGAGAGTGAAGCCTCGCAGTTCGCCGCGCTCAAGCAGCTTTACGCCGAGGGAGTAAGGCTTCACCGCTGGCCAGACCCGGTGCAAGACGCACTGAAGGAAGCCTGGGAGGAGGTTGCCGCCCAACAAGCGGGAACCGATAGCGATTTCAGAGCAATATGGCGCTCCCTGAAGGCCTTTCGCACCGAATACGCGATCTGGAGCGAACTGAGCGAATTGCGCCAGCCATAAACGCAACGGACTCTTACTGTTCGGCGCCATGAAACACCATTTTTAGCCAAACGGTTGCAACCGCAACGATTCTCCTCGATATTGTAGGGGTAAGTGCAAATAGACCAATCCACGGAATCTGGGGAGAAGGTATCAATGTCGAAGAAGTCCTTTATTGCGTTCGCCATCGCAGCGGCCGTCGTTGGCACGAGCGGCGCTGCAATGGCAGCAGACGCCGCCGCCGGCGAAGAAGTGTTTAAAAAGAGATGCACAGCCTGTCATGCTCTCGACAAGGCGAAGACCGGACCGGCGCTGGGCGGTGTCGTGGGTCGCCAGGCTGGATCCACCGATTTCAAGCGCTACAAAGGTCTCGTTGGTGCCGATTTCGAATGGACGCCGGAGCTATTGGACGAATACATCGCAGATCCAAAGAAGTTCGTCGTAAACAATACCAGCAACAAGCGCTCATCCATGACGTATAAACTCAAGGACGCGGAAGAGCGCGCCGATGTCATTGAATATCTGAAAACGACCAACTAACCGATTGGCTCGCTTAACAGGACGCGGCCTCGCTCTGTCGGCCGCAAGATGGACAGGAATACCGCGGAAGCCGCTGCCGGCGTTCTAATATGGTCGGCGGCGGCTTTACGTTTGCATCGCAGTTAAGCCGCAAAAGCACGACCTGCCGGTCCAACCACTACATCCAGCCCTTTTCTTTGTAGTATTTCTCGGCGCCCGGATGCATCGGGGCCGACAGCCCCTTGGCGATCATCTCCTTGGGGTCAAGAGTGGCGAACGCCGGATGGAGTTTGCGGAAGTCGTCGATATTTTCCATGACCGCGCGCGTTACCTCGTAAACCACCGCTTCGTCCATGTCCTCGTTGGTCACAAACGTGGCCATGACACCGAAGGTGGTCACGTCTTCGTCCGTTGTTTGGTAGGTTCCCTCCGGGATTTTGGTGAACGCGTAATAGGGCCTGTCCTCAACCAGTTTCTTCTCCACTTCACCGTCAAGGCTGACGATACGTGCCTCGCACCCGTCGGTGGCGACCGCGACACCTGCGTTGGGGACGCCGACCGTATATCCGTAGGCGTCGATCTTACCGTCGCACAAGGCGTTCGACTGCTCGGTCGATGTCAATTCGGTCGCGACCCGAAAGTCGTCCGCCGTCATTCCGTGCGCATTCATTAGGACTTTCATGGTGGCGCGCTGGCCGGACCCCGGGCTGCCAATATTGACGCGCTTGCCCTTCAGATCCGCGAAGCTGTTGATCTTCGAGTCCCTGGCAACAATGAGATGAAAAGGCTCGGGATGGACAGAGAAAACCGTGCGCAATGTCGGGACCGCCGCAACCTTTTCGGGTAGGTCGCCCTTAAATGCATGGAATTGCCAGTCGGATTGCACGACAGCGAAATCCAGTTCGCCCTTGGCGACCTGCTCGATATTGTAGGTGGAACCGCCCGTTGAAGGCGCCGAGCAGCGGATACCGTGTTTGCGCCCGGTCTCCCGGCCTTCGGCCGCTTCCTTGTGAATTAGTCGGCAAATGGCGTTGCCGGTGGCAAAATAGACGCCGGTGGGCCCCCCCGTACCTATGGCGATAAACCGCCGTTCTAGAGCCCCTCCGTCGGACGGCAACAGGACAAACGTGGCAGCCAGGGTCAGAGCCAGCGCCGCTCCAATCAACTTCTTCATCTTCCCGCTTCTCCTCCTCAAGTCAGGGAACCCCTCAAGTGAGCGAATAACGGAAACGATTCGCCACAAGACGCCCCCAACTCCGTTATACCAACGGCCATTCTCGCGCCGGGCAGAATTTACGCTGTCCGGCTTCCGGCGGCAATGGCGGCATCCACCGAATCGGCTAGGCGGTCGCAAATGTCTGCAATCTGCGAGGGGGTCACGATGAAGGGCGGTGCCAGCAAAACATGATCGCCGCGTCTGCCGTCCGCCGTGCCGCCCCCCGGATAGCAGATGAGTCCCCGTTTCATCGCCTCGGTTTTGATCCGGGCGAACAACCTCAGCGACGGATCGAACGGTTCCTTGGTGTCGCGGTCGCGCACCAGCTCGATTCCCCTGAACAATCCGCGGCCCCGAATATCGCCCACGCTCGGATGCTGACCGAACCGGCTTCCCAGCTCCTGCTCCAGTTCCAACCCCAGGCGTTGAACATCTGCAAGCAAGCCACGGTCGCGAATGGCGTGCTGAACGGCAAGGGCGGCCGCACAGGCCGTGGGGTGGCCCATGTACGTATGACCATGCTCGAAAAAACCACTGCCCTCGCGGAACGGCTCGAATACCCGTCCATGCACCAGGACGGCGCCAATGGGTTGATATCCGGCGCCGAGCCCCTTGGCCATGCACAACAGGTCGGGAGCAATGCCGTCCTGCTCACAGGCATGAAGGGTTCCGGTCCGCCCAGAACCGCTCATGACTTCGTCCAAAATCAACAAAACGCCGTAGGTGTCGCAGATCTCGCGAACCCTTCGGAAATACCCGGGAACCGGCGGCACCACCCCAAGCGACGCGCCGACCACGGTCTCGGCGACAAACGCGATGACGGTCTCGGGCCCAAGCCGAAGGATCGCGTCTTCCAGTTCGTCGGCAACCCGCCGGCCATGGTCTTCTTCGGTCTCACCGGGGCGTAAGCCGCGATAGGCATAACAGGGGGAAATATGCGTCGTTTCCTTGAGCAGCGGCTCGTACGGGTCTCT
>CAKZLS010000207.1 GCA_937127205.1 uncultured Rhodospirillales bacterium | reverse complement strand
GCAAGGCGAAATCAATCTGTTCGTCTCGATGTTCGGGCGGATCACCGGTTTGGAACGGGATATGGTCCTGCGCCTGTTGTTTGAGGCCAAGGGCGAAGGACTTGCCGTCGCCTGCAAGGCCGTGGGTCTGAACCGCCGGGCATTCTGCTCTTTGCTCGACCTCAGCCGTAAGGCGCGCCCCGCCGGTAAAACCCGGGCCGGCGCACCAAGTGAGTCGGCGCCTGCGCTGTTCGATGCCACGCCGCGCGCGGCCGCCTCCATCGTTTTGAAAAAATGGCAGCGCACTGCCGATTACATGGTCGCGGTCAGGGAACTGAAACGGAAAGCCGGGCTCCATGGTTAAGGCTGATGTCAAATCACCGAATGCGATCGCGGACGGAGCCGGCATTACTCAAAAATCCACGCCGTCCTCGGCCGTGGATCTTCGCCAACGCTTGGACGATCTGACCCGCCTGATGTCCGATTGGATCTGGGAAACGGACGCCGACCTCAATGTGACATTCGTCTCGGACCGGGTACTGGATGTGCTCGGCCATCACCCCAGCGTATTCCGCGGCCGCCCGCTGTTCAAGATTGTCACACTGTCCCGGGCGCGCGGTGCCGTTCGCAAACTGACATCCCGAACGCCCTTTCGCAATGTCCCGTGCGAAGTGATCGCCCACGATGGCGCGCCCCGTTATTTTCTGCTCAGCGGCACCCCGGTGTTCTCCCTCGAGACCGGCGATTTCCTCGGCTACCGCGGAACCGCCGAGGACGTAACGGAACGTCGTGAGGCGGAACAAGCTCTGCGCCGGCGCAATGCCGTGCTGGAGGCCATCAGCCGTGCCGCCACCGTTCTCCTCGCCGCGTCCGACTGGCGCCCGGAAATGCCCGACGTGGTTGCCCGGCTTGGCGAGGCGTCCGGGACACACGGGCTCCATCTGTTCGAGGCGGTGACCAACGCTGCCGGCGAAGCCTGCGCGAAGAACCGGTTCCACTGGTCTCACCCTCGGGTGATCAAGAACCGACCCCGTCCGCTCCATCGTGACATGCCGCTGCAGGCGTTCGGCTTCGGCGGTTGGGAGCAACAGCTGCGCGAAGGCGCCGTGGTGGCGGCGGAAACGAGCACCCTGTCCGTGGAAGAACAATCATTTCTGTCGGGCGAAGCGGTCCACTCGGTACTTGCGGTACCGGTGTTTGCCGGCGATCTATGGTGGGGATTTCTGCGATTCGACAGGCTCTCCCCCTCGGCTCCTTGGGCCGACGTCGAAATCGAGGCGTTGCGGGCGGCGGCCGGCATTATCGGCGCCGCCGTTCATCGCGGACGGAGCGCCCATATCCTGCGCGCCAGCGAGACGCGGTTCGCGACGGCCTTTCACACCAGCCCGGACGCCATCGTCATTACCCGGGTTAGCGACGGCGTGGTGCTTGAGGTCAACAAGGGGTTTGGCGGCTTGACGGGTTATTCCCGTGGCGACGTGATCGGGCGGCCGGTAACCGATCTTGGCCTTTGGAGCGAACGCAGCTGGGAACGCATGGTGATGCGGGAGCTGTTGAAACACAGTGAAGTTCGCGATTTCGAGTCGGCATTTCGAACCCGCGACGGCGCCACCCGGTTCGGCTCGCTGTCGGCTCGATTGATGGAATTGAACGGCGAGCCTTGCGTGCTGTCGGTGGTTCGCGACATGACCCGGCGCCACGAGGCCGACGCAACCATTCGCAAACTGTCGCAGGCGGTGGAGCAAAGCCCCGCCCTGGTCATCATTACCGATACGCGCGGCCGCATAGAGTACGTCAATCCGAAATTCGTCGACGTGACCGGTTATGCGCGCCACGAGGTGCTCGGTCAGACCCCCGCGTTCCTGGCATCTGCCCAGACCCCCGAGGAAGATCTCCGCGCCATCGCCGATGCCGTCCGGACAGGCGAGCCCTGGCGCGGAGAGGTCTGCAACGTAAAGAAAAGCGGCGAAAATTTCTGGGTTGCGCAGTCGATTTCTCCGATCCGAGCCCCCGGCGGCGAAATCACCCATTTTCTGTCGGTCAGCGAGGATGTGACGGCCAGGCGGTTGTTCGAGGAACGGCTGCAGCATCAGGCGAGCCACGACCAGTTGACGGACCTGCCAAATCGCACTCTGTTCTTCGACCGGCTGACACGCTCTCTCGCCATGTCGCGGCGCGACGGCTGGTCACTGAATCTGATGTTCCTTGATCTCGACGGCTTCCGTCACATCAACGAAGGTCTTGGCCCCAGCGGCGGCGACGAGATTCTCAGGCAGGTGGCTGGGCGGTTGTCACGATGGATCGACCCCGCCGACACGGTGGCGCGGCTGGCCAGCGACGAGTTCGCGATTTTGCTCACCGAGGGCAGCGATCGCTATCACGCCACCGCCGTTGTTCCCGAGATCCTCAATATCCTGGCCGAGCCGTTCATCGTGGACGGCCAGGAGGTGCTGGTTCATGCCAGCATCGGTATCGCCGTGTTCCCCGAAGACGGCGGGGACGAGTTCGTTCTTCTGAAGAATGCCGACGCAGCCATGGTTCGAGCCAAGGAACTGGGCGGCAATACGTTCCAATTCTTCGAGACGGGCATGAACGCCAAGGCCGCCGAATACATCAGTCTGGGCCAGGATCTCCGGCACGCCCTGCAGCGCGACCAGTTCGACCTGCACTACCAGCCCGTGGTGGATCTGCGATCGGGCCAGGTGGTGGGCGCGGAGGCGCTATTGCGCTGGAACCACCCGCAACGCGGTTTGGTTCCGCCGGACGAATTTATCGGCCTGGCCGAGGAGAGCGGTCTGATCGAGGCTATCGGCGAATGGGTGCTGCGCCGCGCCTGCCGCCAGAACAGGGCCTGGCGCGATCAGGGGTTTGACGCCTTGCGGATCGCGGTCAATGTGTCGAGCCGCCAGCTCCAGCGCGGCCGGCTCATTTCCACTATTTTCTCCGCTCTATCGGAAGCGGGCCTCCCGCCTGACAGCCTGGGCATCGAGATTACCGAAAGCGCGTTTCTCGCCGATCTGGAGCAGACGACGGAGACGCTCCGCACGCTCAATACCATGGGCATCGCCATCTCCGTGGACGACTTCGGCACCGGCTATTCGTCGCTCGGCTATCTGCGCAGGCTGCCGCTTAGCACCCTTAAGATCGACCGGTCGTTCGTGTTCGACGTGACCACCAGCCCCGATGCAGCCGCCATTGCCGACACCGTCATCGCCATGGCCCACCGGCTCAATCTCAACGTCATCGCCGAGGGCGTGGAGGAAGAGGCGCAACTCAGGTTCCTCCGCGACCGAGGCTGTGAGATGATGCAGGGATACTACTTCTCGAAACCGGTTCCGGCCGAGGAATTCACCGAGATCCTGCGCGACGGCCGCCGGCTACCCTCGCCAAGCGGGAAAGCCATTCCGTCCCGTCGTCTGCGCCTCCGTCAGGGACCGGCGATGCCAACCCATCAACGTGCCGATTAGGATTTACCGCCCCTTGTGACGTGCAGGGGGTGGAGTGTCTCTACCCGCAGGCTTGGACGGTTGGCTTCCTCTTCGGTCAATGCGTCCACTTCTTGCATGGTCGCGAGACTGCGCGCCGCGATCCGGTGATACTCCTCCGTGCCCGAACGCTTCCAGGCCATTTCCTCGTCGGTCAGCGCGCGCCGCACCTTTGCCGGCACTCCGGCAACCAGGGTCCGCTCCGGCACCTCGAAGCCGGCCGGCACGAACGACATGGCGGCCACGAAGGCGGCCTCGCCGATGACGCAGCCGTCCCTCAGCACCGAGTTCATGCCGATGAGCGCGTGGCGGCCCACCCGGGCGCCGTGCATGACCGTGCCGTGGCCCACGTGGCCCCAGTCCTCGATCACGCATTCGGCGTTGGGAAAGCAGTGCAACAGGCAGCTGTCCTGGACGTTGGCGCCCTCGCCGACGACGATCCGCCCGATGTCGCCGCGCAAGGACGCGCACGGCGCCACGTAGGCCCCGGGGCCGACGACGACATCGCCGATCAGCACCGCGCGCGGGTGCACGAAAGCGGTGGGATGGACCACGGGCGTCACCCCGTCGATGGAAAACACCTTGACCATGATTGATGTCGCTCCCCAGTTCCAGTTTTGTCCACGGCTAATGGTCTCGCGTGGTCAAACATGGTCTAGCATGGGATACCCTGGGGTCGCGAGGTGTGCCGTGGGGATCATGCACCTTTTCATGCGTTTCGGCGCGCCCAGATTGGGTCGCCATGGGATAGCGCGAACCGGGGGGAGAACGGAACCAGCCGCTAGGCGGGGAGCACCGAAAGAAAGAGCCGGACTTACACCATCTTATTGAGGTGCAATTCCAGAATGCCCTCGGCGCCGGTGGCCTTGAGGGCCGGGATCAGGGTTCGCAGCACGGGGCGGTCGACCACCGTTTCCACCGCAACCCACTGGGCGTCGCTGAGCGGGCTGACGGTGGGGGCGTTAAGGCTGGGCAATAGCGCCACCACGTCGTCGAGCCTGGCCGCCGGTGCGTTCATCTTCACCAGGACCTTGTTGCGGGCCGCCAGTGCTGCGTTCAACAGAAGCGCGACCTGATCGATTTTGGCGCGCCGCCACGGGTCCGAGAGCGCGTCCTTGTTGGCGATGAGCACGGTGTGGGTGTGCAGCAGGTCGCAGACGATGCGCAGCCCATGGGCGCGGATGGTGCTGCCGGTCTCGGTAATCTCCACCGCCGCGTCGGCCATGCCCTCCACCACCTTGGCCTCGGTGGCGCCCCACGAGAACTCCACCTTGGCCGCGATGCCGCGCTCGGCCAGATAGCGCCGGGTCACGCCAACGAGCTCGGTGGCGATGGTTTTGCCGGCCAAATCCTCCACCGTTTGGATCGGGGAGTCCCGATCCACCACCAGCACCCACCGCGCCGGCTGATCTGTGGCCCGGGAGTATACGAGATCCGAGACCACCGCCACGTCGGCTTCGGTCTCCGTCACCCAGTCCATGCCGGTCAGCCCGGCGTCCAGCGACCCCGACGCCACGTACGGCCCCATCTCCTGCGAGCGCACCAGCGCGCAGGTCATCTCCGGGTCGTCCACCGACGGGAAGTAGTTGCGCGAGCGCGACGAGATCGTCCACCCCGCGTGTCCGAACAGGTCCACGGTGGCGGCCTCGAGGCTGCCCTTGGGTATTCCCATCTTCAATTGCGGCATCGGTGGTTCACTTCAGGTTGGCTGTCTATAGGGATTGATGATCTCGGGCCGCCCGCATAGCCCAGGCCCCGCCATTGTGCAACCCGCTGAGAGCGAACCGGGAAACGATGATCCTCGCCGGGCACCGGAAAAACTCTCGCAAGGACAGATGCTGATCGGGATGACCGCATGCTGAGGGGGGGGGTCAAACCAAAAAGTCGATATCAACCCCATGCACAGTAGAATTTACCGTGAAAAAAATCGATAATGCCGCTTTCTG
>CAKZLS010000206.1 GCA_937127205.1 uncultured Rhodospirillales bacterium | reverse complement strand
TGCCAGATCGCCTACATGACCCCGCCGTTCGGCTACAACCTGTTCCTGATGCGGGCCATGGCGCCGCCGGAAATCACCTTGATGGACATTTATCGGTCGATAATCCCGTTTGTCCTGGTCATGATGGCGGGCTTGGCTCTGGTTACGGCGTTTCCGGAGATCGCGCTCTGGCTGCCGAACATGGTCTACGACCGCTGAGGTCGCGTTACGCTTAAACGAATTCGCAATGGGAATAGGGAGTGACACACAATGAACAACAGGCGTGATTTCCTCAAGAAGACGGCGGCGGCCTCCGTTGCCGCCGGCGCAACCGCGACCCTCGGCGCGCCCGCTGTCCACGCCCAAACGAAATCGACCATCAAGTGGCGGGTGCAGACCTATGCCGGACCGGCCTTGGCCGAGCATGTGATCAAGCCCTCCATCGACGCCTTCAACAAGGCGGCCAACGGCGAGATGGAGATCGAGCTGTACTTCGCCGACCAGTTGGTCCCTACCGGCGAGCTGTTCCGCGCCATGCAGCGCGGCACCATCGACGCGGTGCAGAGCGACGACGATTCCATCGCGGCACCGGTGGATATCTCGGTGTTCGGCGGATACTTCCCGTTCGCGACGCGCTTCTCCCTCGACATCCCGGTGCTGTTCAACGACTGGGGCCTGAAGGAGATCTGGGAGGAGGCCTACGGCGAGGTGGAAAACGTGACCTGGCTCAGCGCAGGCGCCTGGGATCCCTGCCATTTCGCCACCGTCGAGCCCATCAACAGCCTCAAGGACATGGAAGGCAAACGGGTGTTCACCTTCCCGACGGCGGGCAAATTCCTCAAGCGCTTCGGCGTGGTGCCGGTGACACTGCCGTGGGAAGACATCGAGGTGGCCGTCCAAACCGGCGAGCTGGATGGCATTGCCTGGTCGGGCATCACCGAGGACTACACCGTGGGCTGGGCCGATGTGACCAACTATTTCCTCACCAACAACATCTCCGGCGCCTGGTGCGGCTCGTACTTCGCCAACTCGGAAAAGTGGGACGCGCTGCCCGACCACCTGAAGACGCTGTTCCGCCTCAGCATGGACAGCTCGCACTACTACCGCCAGTACTGGTATTGGGGCGGCGAGGCCAAGCTCCGCGTCGACGGCACAAAGATGAAGCTCACCACCATCCCCGACGCGGAATGGAAGACGGTGGAAGACGAGGCGGTCAAGTTCTGGGACGAGATCGCCGAGCAGAGCCCGCGGAACGCCAAGGTGGTTGCCATCCTGCGCAAGTATAACGAGCTCATGCGGAAGGCCGGCCCGCCGTATCGCGCCTAGGCGCTGGCCGCGCCGGAAGCGATCGCGTCCGGCGCGGCGCTCTACCCAAGGCCGGGTTCAATGTTTCATGGAGATACGGCGGAAGACATGGCAGGCAAACTGAGTCTGAGAGAGTTGAAACAGGCCGCGACCGACGGCGAGATCGATACCGTTCTGGTGGTCCAGACTGACATGCAGGGGCGCCTGATGGGCAAGCGCTTTCAGGTGGAGAACTTCCTCGAGACCGCCTGGGAGGAAACGCACAGCTGCAATTACCTGCTCGCCACCGACATGGAGATGAACACGGTGGAGGGCTACAAGGCGTCGAGCTGGGCTGCCGGTTACGGCGATTACGTTATGAAGCCCGATCTGGATACGTTGCGGCGCATTCCCTGGCTCGAGGGGACGGCCATGGTGATCTGTGACGTGCTCGATCACCACACCCACGAGCCGGTGCCGCATTCGCCGCGCGCGGTCCTGAAGAAGCAGATTGCCCGGCTGGAGGCCAAGGGCATGCGGCCGATGATGGCGACGGAGCTGGAATTCTTTCTGTTCCGCGAAACCTACGAGGAAGCGCACGCCAAGGGCTATACCGACCTGACGCCCATCAGCGCCTACAACGAGGACTATCACATCTTCCAGACCACCAAGGAGGAAGACGTGATGCGCGCCATCCGAAACCGATTGCAGGGCGCCGATATTCCGGTGGAGAACTCCAAGGGCGAGGCCGAGGCCGGCCAGGAGGAGATCAATATCGTCTACGCCGATGCGCTGACCATGGGCGACCGGCACGTGATCGTCAAGAACGGCTGCAAGGAGATCGCCTGGTCGAAGGGGCGCGCCATCAGCTTCATGGCGAAATATAGCCACGCCGCCGCCGGCAGCTCGAGCCACGTCCATCAGTCGCTGGTGGATCTCGACGGCAAGCCGCTGTTTTTTGACCCCGATGCCAAGCACGGCATGTCGGCGCTGATGCGCCACTACCTCGCCGGGCTGCTGCGCCATTCCAGCGCCATCACGTTTTTCCTGGCGCCGAACATCAACTCCTACAAACGGTTCACCGAAGGCATGTTCGCGCCCACCAAGGCCATCTGGTCAATGGACAACCGCACCGCTGGGTATCGCATCTGCGCCGCCGACACCAAGTCGGTACGTGTCGAATGCCGCATCGGCGGCGCCGATCTCAATCCGTATCTCGCCATGGCCGGGTTGATCGCCGCCGGCCTCGACGGCATCGAGAACGAGCGCGACTTGGAGCCGGCATTCGAGGGAGATGCTTACGGCGGCGCTGACATCCCGACGGTGCCGTCCACGCTCCGTGATGCGACCCAAGCGCTCGACGGCTCTGAGATGCTCCGTGCCGCTTTCGGCGACGACGTCATCGACCACTACGTCCATGCCGCCCGGTGGGAGCAAACCGCGTTCGACCGTACCGTCACCGACTGGGAAGTGGCGCGCGGCTTCGAGCGGTCGTGACCGCCATGGCCGAACAGAAAACACTCCGCTGCGTCTCCCCCGTCGACGGGTCGGTCTATGCCGAGCGGCCGGTGGCGGGCGCCGAACAAGCATCCGAAACGGTAGCCACCGCCCGGCGTGCCCAGAGCGACTGGGCGTCGCGGCCGTTAACCGAGCGGATCTCGCTGGTTCGTTCCGGGGTCGACCGGCTGGGCGAGATGACCGACGAGGTGGTGCCGGAGCTGGCCTGGATGATGGGCCGGCCGGTGCGCTATGGCGGCGAGTTCGGCGGTGTCCGCGAGCGCGCGACCCACATGGCCGATATCGCCGAGAGCGCGCTGGCGCCGGAGGTGGTGGAGGCGAGCGAGCGGTTTGAACGCCGGATCCTGCGCGAGCCGTTGGGCGTGGTGTTCGTCATCGCGCCGTGGAACTATCCGTACCTCAC
>CAKZLS010000205.1 GCA_937127205.1 uncultured Rhodospirillales bacterium | reverse complement strand
CGAAGCAGTATTGGCGCTGTCAGCCACGCGAGTTGAAGGCGCTGTTCAGCGGCGCGTCGATTGGCCAGCGATAAGGGATCGGCCAGGGCCTTCAGTGTGCCACGTGGTCGCGGGCGATGTAGCGGCCGCCTTCAACGCCGGAAAACAGTTCGTCCACCTGCGGGTGCGAGATTGGGTCGCCGCTTTCGTCGGGCACCAGGTTCTGCTCGGAGACATACGCGATGTAGGACGTCTCCTCGTTTTCGGCGAGCAGATGGTAGAATGGCTGGTTCTTGCGAGGACGCACGTGCTCGGGGATGGATAGCCACCACTCGTCGGTGTTGGCGAACTCCGGATCCACATCGAAGATGACACCCCGGAACGGATAGAACCGGTGGCGGACCACTTGGCCGATCTCGAACCTGGCTTGTTTCACATCCTTAACCCTGTTGGTGCGTTACCCTCTTACTTTGGGGCAAGTGACCGTCCGATTTCAACCCCCACTTGACCAACGGTTGATCAATTTTCTGTGGCGCAGCCACAAATTGAACGGCCCGCGTGCTGAAAAGTTCGGTCCTTTCCATAAATCGGCGACTTTGACGTCATCTTGTCGTACCATGGGTTGGATTGGGATCATGACGTTTTGGCCGAGTTCGACCCATGTGTGACACCTTCGTTGCTCTGAGCCCGGCGACCGCCGACGGTACGGTGGTGTTTGGAAAGAATAGCGACCGGCCGGCGGGCGAGGGACAGAGCGTCGCTTGCTTCGGCGGAGACCGGCATCCACCGGGTGCTGCCCTCCGGTGCACTTACATCGAAATCCCCCAGGCCCCGCGTACGTTCGCCACACTGCTCTCGAAAATTGATTGGATGTGGGGCGCGGAGATGGGCGCTAACGAGCTTGGCGTGGTCATTGGCAACGAGGCGGTCTGGACCCGGGAGCCCGCCGGTCCGCCGGCGCTATTGGGCATGGATCTGGTTCGCCTCGGACTCGAGCGCGGAGAGACCGCATTCAAGGCGCTTGAAATCATCACCAGCCTTCTCGAGCGCTTCGGGCAGGGCGGGGCGTGCGCCGAGAACGATCCGTCTTTCACCTACCACAATGCCTTCTTGATCGCCGACGCGGCCGAGGCGTGGGTGCTGGAAACTGCCGGTCGCCATTGGGTGGCGGAGAGAGTGACATCGGGAATGCGCAACATCTCCAACGGGCTGACCATCCGTACGCATTTCGACATGAGCTCGGCAGGGTTGATCGACCATGCGCGCCGGCGTGGTTTATATAACGGCACCGACGATTTTGATTTCGCCGCGGCGTTCGGCGCCGGGGCCGCGGATCCGGACCCGTATTCGCGTCAGGCATGCGGACGCCGCCTGCTGTCCGAGCGCGAGGGACGGATGACCCCGGACCACATGATGACTATTCTTCGCGATCACGATAGCGGCATCTGCATGCACGGCCCCTTCGAAACCACAGCTTCTATGGTGTCGCACATCTCCGGCTCGGCGGATGCCCGTCATTGGTTCACCGGAGCGCCACATCCCTGCCGGACACCGTTCCGAGCGTATGCCATGGATGGGACGGCGGATGCTGAATGTTGGCCGCGGGAGCCTTTACAGGCCGCGCCGACGGATGGATTCGAAATTTCAGAGCGGGGTTCGGTGTGAAAATCCTATCGGAACCGCCACTGCCGCCACGCTCCGATGGCGGTCAGCCCATCGTCATCGAGATCGTTTTCGATCCTGCCTGTCCCTGGTGTTACATCGGCAAGCGCCGACTGGAACGCGCACTTGGCATGCGTCCGGATATTGAACCGGTATTGAAGTGGTGGCCGTTTCTGCTCAATCCGGAAATGCCGGTCGAGGGTATCGACCGGACGTCCTACCTGTTGCGCAAGTACGGCAGTGAAACGCGGGTAGGCCGCATTTACGGCGCCATCGCCGAGGTGGGCCAATCCGTGGAAATCGACTTCGCCTTCGACCGCATCCGCCGCGCGCCGAACACGGTGAATGCCCACAGGCTGGTCCGGTTTGCCGCTGTCGATGGCCGGGCCGAAGCCGCGGTCGAGGCGTTGTTCTTTGCCTATTTCATCGAAGCCCGCGATATTGGGGAGATCTCTATACTGTTAGCAATCGGCGCGGAACTCGGGCTGGATTTCCATGCGCTGAAAGGGTACCTGGAGAGCGAAGCAGACGCTGCGGCGATCTACGAGGAAAACGCCCGCGCTCACCGTATTGGCATCAATGGCGTCCCGTCGTTCGTATTCGAGGGCTCGTTGGTCATCAGTGGCGCGCAGGAACCGAAGGTGCTAGCCGGCATGCTGGATGTGGCGCGGCTTGGATAAATTTGGACAATCTCCGCGTCTTAAAACAATCGACCGGCCCCGACGAGGCCGTTTTCGCCGACGGTTACCGTAAAGCTCATCGACGTATCGGCGCCTTCGCTTTCATCCCCGTAAACGTCGAAATCCGACAGGTTGCGGGGCCGGTTGATCGCGATGCCGGTGGAGTCCCAGGACATCAGTAAATCGGGAAATGTCACGGTCTTGAACCTGTCCGAGGGCCACTTGTAGGCGTTGAAGAAAAACTGGCCTTCGACGCAGGCAGCACCGATCCAATAGAAATCCTAGGCTTTCAGATAGGTCCCCGTCGGCGGCGGGCCGAAAAATCCGCTGTCGTTCAACGCTTGCTTCAGAGTATCCATCTCGTTGTCGTTGAGCGTCTGGGTCCGGACTACCCCAGGCCGTCGACCGAGTAGCTCGAACGGATTCTCTACCACGCCGTCTGCGGGGTCTTCGCTGGAGGGGGGCTTCTGTCCACCGGGGACCACAACTCTGATCCTCATATCATGGGTGTCGTCGCCTTGTGGTCCCGCTGTCACGTCATAGGTCCGGACCTGCTGGATGTACACACCGTTGTAGATCAGCCGGTACCAATCAGCGGTGCCGGGCGCGCAATCGGACCGAATTTCGTTGCCGTTGAGGTAGTCGAACCAGGTCAGCTCTCTGTAGATCGGCTTGTCATAGTCCGCCGACGGTGCGCACGCGGCCACCGTTCCGCTAATGCCCGCGGCCAAACCGAGTACCCACCAAAGGTCACAGGCTCGCTTAAGACCGAAAATACAATTGTTTCTCATGCTCCAGATTGTACTTAACCGGACCTGCCTCTGCGACACATTACCGCCAGCAACGGTAACCAAATAGCAGTAGGTCACTTGGCATGATCGTCGATTTCTACCCCCTATGAGTCTGGCCAAAAGGCACCGTTTGCGCCACAAACAACAATCAGAGCAAGAATTATGGCTCGTATGGGTTGCATTCAATCTATGCGTGTGCTACAACCTCCAACATGCACCACCAACGCCGTACACCAATTTTTAAGTGTGACATGGAAAATAAACTCCTAGAAATTGTCTCCAGCTTCTACGACGCTAGCCGAGATTGGCGTCTATGGCCAGCGACCCTCATGCGATTGGGCGAAGCCTTGCAGGCGAAATCCTGCGTCCTGGTTTCCCACGATTACGACCGGGGCATCGGCCGGCTCGAGCAATCCATAAACATAGACCCCAACTTCGTCGCATCCTACGCGTCCGAATTCAGCCGCCTCGACCCGTGGCTGCAGCGTGAGGATCGCTTTCGTTCGCCGGGAGCGATTTGGCTGGGCGAGCAGATCGTCACCAAACGCGAGTTGGACGAGAGCGAGTTCTACAGAAACTGGCTGCATCCTCAGGATCTCTACCATATGTTGTTCGGCGTGCTTGACCGCCAGGGCGACGCGGTGGTTTGCATCGCGCTGGGACGCTCCGAGAGCCACGGTCCATTCGACGAGGAAACCGTGCAGTTGTTCCGCCGGCTGGTTCCCAATCTCGAGCGCGCCTTCCGGTCCGGTCAGACATTCCGTAAGGCGCAGCATGTACGCAATGTGGCATTGGACGTGCTCGACGTTCTTCCCATTGGCGTCGTTTTGCTGAGCACGACCGGCAATGTGGTCGCGGCCAACCAGCTGGCCAAGAAGATCATCGAGACGGACGACATCTTTTCCAACGGCAACGGCGGTCTAGGAATTGACTGGGGTTGGCGGCGGCTGCGCCTGCGGGACCTCATCTCCCGTCCCGAACTCGCGCCCGGCCGCAATCAGCCGGGTGAGATCACCTCGTTCACGGTTCCGCGCTCCACCGGGTCGAAGCCGATTTCAGTGCTGGTTTCGCCCCTTGACGATAGCGGCGAGCGGCGATCTCAGGATGAACCGGCGGCAATCATGTTTATCGGCGATCCGGATCGGCCCACGGACATCGATCAACGCCGGCTGACTCAGCTCTACGGTCTTAGCCGCGCCGAATCCCGGGTCATCGCGCTCCTGGCCAAAGGGTACCGGCTCGACCAGTGCGCCGAGACCCTCGGCGTCGCCTACGAGACCGTGCGTAAGCATCTGAAGCAAGTTTTCGGCAAGACCGGCACTGACCGCCAGGCGGAACTGGTTCGACTTTTAGTAACCGGTCCCGCGGGACTGCGCATGTAAATTTTGCGCAGATCAGGACGAAAGATAGGCCTCCGGACTGTGTTCCGGAGGCCTTTTTCGTACGATTTGCGGCCTAATACCGACGCTCACAATGAGTCCCTATCAGTGAGCGTCGGTATAAGCTACTTCGGACCGAATAGCAGCCATGCGAGAAAGCCCACCACCGGAAAGATCAAAATCACCAAAATCCAAATGACCTTGGCGCCGGTGGAGGCACCGCTCTGAAAGGTTTTAACGATCGCATAGATGTTGAGCACCAGGACGATCAATCCCAAGATTCCGCCGACTTCAATACCCATTACTGACCTCTTTGTGCATTTCCAAAAATCCTATATCGCGAGCCCGCAAACGACCAAATCGCCAAGCGGCTGTCAAGGTTGCATCCGATTGACCGGCACACCGCGGTCGGCGGCCACCAATGAATGGAGCAAGACCGCGAGGGCAATACCCCGCGCCACCGATGCGATGGTGTGCGATGCGAGCAGGGCGACGGCAGCGCCTTCGGCGCCATGCACCGAAATGGCCCAGACGCCGAATGTGCCGAGAATCGCCAGCGGGATTATATTGATCCAGAAATCCACGTCGGCGCGCTCGATGGCGAACAAACCGCGCGAAAAACAAAATGCGGCGCCGCGAGCGATAACGCTCACCGCCATGATCGCCAGCACGATGCCGCTGCTGGCGTAGATCTCACCATAAAGGGCCGCGAGTACCCGGTCCGCGAACAGCATCAGCACCGAGCACAGGACCGCCAGCACGGCGGCGAAGCCGGCGGCGGCGCGGAACACGAACCGTCTGAGCGGTGCTGGCCCCTCCCGCGCGTAGGTGATGGCGATCTTGGGACCAAGCCAATTGGTGACGCCTCCTTGAATCACTACCACCAGCGACAGCGCGCCAAGGCACGCGCCCCAGATCCCAGCCGCCTCGGCTCCGTGCAGGGCGGCGAGGATCCACGGGTAGGCATGTATGCCCAGGGCCCAAAGAAGGCCACTCGCGAACAGCCATTTGCCCATGGACCAGTTCAATAGAAAATCCCGGCGGGCGCGGCTCATCGACGGCTCGAAGCGATGGCGGTTTCGGTGCATCCATACTAGGGACGCCACCGCGCAGGCCGAGCCGATCATGATGTGCGCGACCGGAGCGTTCAACGCGCCGAGCGCGGCCATTGCTGCCAGGCCGGCCAGTTGCAGCGCCGCCACCGCCATATCGATAACCAGCGCGCCCTCCATTTCCAGCCGCGCCATGGCGACGCGGCGAATGAAGTCGCGCAGCAGGATGAACACGATGACCACCGCAAGGGCGCCGAGCACGGGGGTCAAACCTTCACCGGGCCGGCCAAAAACAGCGAGAGCAACGGCGGCCAGAGCAAGAACGACGGCCGCCGCCCCGCCCAAAGCCAGTTGCAAGATCAGGGTGCTGCCAGCGTATTGGGCGCGCTTCAGGCCTCGAAGCCGCGGACTGTACACCATGTAGGGCGACGAGATCAGCGCGGTCTGAAGTTCCACGAGAAGCGCCACGATGGTAACGCCGAGCACGTAGAAACCGAACTCCTCCTGGCTGTTCATGCGCCCCACAAGCACGCTGGCAAGAAACGGCGTGAGGCTAACGATGCCCTGATCGAAGAGGCTGATGGCTGGCTGGACGACGCCGGAAAGCGACTGCCGCTCGTCGGCGCGTTCGGGAGAATCTGCTGACTGTCGAGTTCGATCGAATTCTCCACCGCAGCTACTTACATGCCCATTCCCGGACTTTCCC
>CAKZLS010000204.1 GCA_937127205.1 uncultured Rhodospirillales bacterium | reverse complement strand
GTGCACTGTGGGGATGTGCTTTCACTGAGGGTCGAGCGGACCATTTACGGTGGCAACCGCTTGTGCGGCAATTCCTTCTTGGCGACCTGTGAATCCAAGGCGTTCTGTTGTGGTCGCCTTAACGCTGATCCGGTTGACAGGAATTCCCAGAACCGATGAAATCTGCTCACGCATAGCCTCGCGATGCGGGCCAATCTTTGGTCGTTCGCAAATGATGGTGAGATCGACGTTGTTGATCCGGCCGCCACACTCTTTGACAAGGCGCCCAGCGTGGGCGACGAAGGCATGGGACTCGGCGCCACTCCATTGTGGATCACTGGGAGGAAAGTGATCACCGATGTCGCCATGGCCAATGGCTCCCAGAAGGGCATCGGTCAGGGCGTGAAAGGCCACATCAGCGTCAGAGTGCCCCTCCAGACCAAATTTGTAGGGAATGGCCACGCCGCACAGCGTCACGTGATTCCCTGGTCCAAAGCGGTGAACGTCGAATCCGATCCCCGTTCGAGTTGCCATAGAGTGGGCTAGCATGGTTTCCGCTCGCGCCAGGTCGTTCATGGCTGTTACCTTGAAGTTGTTCTCATCGCCATCCACCAAGATGATATTTAAATCGGCATGCTCGCCAACCGCGGCATCGTCTGTCAACTCACTGCCCGCCAATCGGCGATGCGCATTCAGTATCTTCAAGTAGCAGAACCCCTGGGGTGTTTGCGCTTGCCAAAGGGTGCTTCTATCCACCGTTCCGGCAATTCTTCCGTCTGGCTCGCCTCGTTTAAGGGTGTCGCGAACGGCGACAGCCGGGATGGCTCCGTGCGCGGTGCGGAGACCTTCTAACACCCTGGAGATCATATCCGAATTAACGAATGGCCGAGCCGCGTCATGAATGAGCACCGTTTCGGGCGCCAGTGATTCGAGGCTTTCAAGACCCAAGAGAACCGACTCCTGGCGGGAAGTACCGCCTGGTGTTGGCGGTAATAGCTGCAGCGATCCGACAGCCGCACGGTACAGTTCCTCGTCGTTGGGATGAATAACGACCCGAACCCAATCCACGTCTGGATGGGACAGAAACGCCTCAACGGTTCGAACCAAAATTGGTTGTCCCGCTAACATGGTGTACTGCTTCGGTAGGTTGCCGCCAAACCGAGAACCTCTTCCGGCGGCAACAATCAGTGCGATGCAACCCGTCATCCGTTTATCCCTTGCCATTGTGACGGAAAACTAAAAGGACGGGGAGGGCTTGCCAAGAGGCTGAGCCGGAGCGATGGTAGCGGCGTGACGGTTCGAGCTTGGATCGAAACCAACTGCGGACGATGCAATGGACAACGTACTGCTCAGCTTTTCGGCCTTAGCTTCACTGCTTCCGGCCTCCATTCACTTGTTTTTTCGATCAACGCCTTCACGGGACGCCTTGTTTTGGTTGCTCCTAACGATTGCGGTGGCGGGGCCGCTCGCTTGGGTCTTGGCACATACGTCCGGAACCTGGAATACAGGTTTGGGTGCGACACTGTGGGTCACGGTGGCTGTCACGATGCTGATATACGCTGCCCTGACCGCCGTTACCCGCCATGCTTGGAGGCTCGTCCCGCTTGTGGTCCCGTATATGGTGATTCTAGGGGCTATGGCGACAATGTGGGAAGAAACTCCCGGCCAACCGCTGGTCAGTAGTTCCGGAGGGGGGCCCTGGATTGGTCTCCATATCGCGACATCGGTTACGACATATGCCCTTGTGACCTTGGCGGCAGTGGCCGCCTTGGCCGCTTGGCTGAAGGAGCGTGCTCTCAAGCGAAAAAAGCCGACAACCTTGACGAACCTGTTGCCATCGGTGACTGATTCCGAAGCCTTGCTCGTCAACCTCCTCAAAGTGGGCGAGGCAATCCTCGCCGTTGGTTTGGTCTCCGGGCTCGCCCTCCAGTACTCTGAAACCGGCCAAATTTTTGATTTGACGCACAAGACATTGCTGTCGCTAACAGCGTTCCTTGTGATCGGTGGTTTGCTCATCTGTCACCATTGGGTGGGCATGAGAGGACGGCTCATTGTGCGAGTGGTGTTGCTGGCCTATCTATTGCTCACCCTCGGATATCCTGGCGTAAAGTTCGTGTCCGACGTATTGATCGGTTGAACTCCTAGCATTTCATCCTGCTTGTGCCCTTTTCCAGGGCAAGCTCTTGATTCATTTCCGATTTGCCTATTTAATAGGCACATTGTGGAGGTTGATGTTTCGTGACGCTTCGGGTCGACACCATCTGTCTGGATTCGCGTGTTCTGTTGGCGCCGATGGCCGGCGTTTCCGACCTGCCTTTTCGTCGCCTGGTCAAGAGCTTCGGTGCTGGGCTCGTGGTATCCGAGATGATCGCTTCCAAAGCGATGATGTACGGTTCCGTGCGGACGCTGCGTATGTCTGCCCATGCACCGGAGGAACAGCCGATGGCAGTGCAACTCGCGGGGTGCGATACGGAAGAAATGGCTGAGGCTGCGCGTCTAAGCGAAGGCGCGGGTGCGCAAATCATCGACATCAACATGGGTTGTCCGGCGAAGAAGGTCACCAAGGGAGCTGCGGGCGCAGCATTGATGCGAGACGAGCGCTTGGCGGGCCGTATTTTGACCGCGGTTGTCGAGGCGGTGTCGGTGCCGGTAACGTTGAAAATGCGAACCGGCTGGAACGATCACAACCGGAATGCCCCTAAGTTGGCTCGAGTTGCCCAGGATTGCGGCATCAAGGCGGTCACCGTCCATGGACGGACGCGCTGCCAATTTTATCAGGGCGAGGCCGACTGGAAGTTTATCGGTGAGGTCAAGCAAGCGGTTCAAATACCCGTAATTGGAAATGGCGACGTTCGCTGTGGCGAGGACGCGGAACGCATGCTGATGGCGTCCGGTGCAGACGGTGTGATGGTCGGTCGAGCTGCCTACGGACGCCCGTGGCTGATTAACCAAATTGACCACTACCTGCGTACCGGGAAGCATTTGGCCGACCCGAGTCTTAATGAACAAATGCAAACTTTATTAAGGCATTATGAGGATATGTTGATTTGCTATGGCAGAGAGATCGGAACGCGTGCTGCCCGAAAGCATGTGGGGTGGTATTCGAAAGGTCTGCCCGAGTCGGCGGAGTTTCGAGCAAAGGTTATGCGTCTCGGTGATCCGGAGGTTGTGAAAGCCAGCATCCAGGATTTCTATTTGCCGATGATCGATCGCAATGCTGCGTAGAGGGTAGTGATGGCGAACGGGGTCGTGAAGTTACGAAATACACCAGGGGGACGCGCGATCGATCCTGATACCGTTCTCGATGCATTGTCCACGGTGATCGTAACCGTGGATGGCGAAATGGCGATTCTTTATGTCAACAGTGCCGCGGAACAATTTTTTCAGGGAAGCGAGGTGAGTCTTCGGGGCAAGAAGTTGACGAAGTTCCTGCCCGAGGACAGTCCGTTATTCGAGTTGATCAAACAGGCCCGCGCGGGTGGCTATTCCGTATCCGAGTATCGGGTGCCATTGGATAGCCCTCGTGTCGGTCACCACGTGGTCAATGTGCAGGCCGCTCCGTTGACCGAGATTGCGGGCGCGGTGGTTGTTTCCATGCAGGAACTGTCTTTGGCGGCAAAGATCGAACGTCAATTGAGCCACCGGGGCGCGGCCCGCTCGGTAAGTGCCATGGCTGCGATGTTGGCCCATGAGATCAAGAACCCGCTAGCCGGAATTCGCGGTGCCTCACAGCTCTTGGAGCAAAACGTCGAAACTGAAGACCGGAAGCTGACGCGGTTGATTTGTTTGGAGACTGACCGGGTTTGCTCTCTTGTGGACCGTATGGAAATGTTTTCGGTCGAGGGGCCATTGCGGCGCGAGCCGGTCAACATCCATGAAGTTCTCAGTCGCGTGCGAATGTTGGTTGAAAGCGGCACCGCGAAACGGGTGAGCTACGTGGAGAACTATGATCCCTCGCTCCCATCGGTCTACGGAGACTGTGATCAGTTGGTCCAGGTTTTCCTGAACCTGCTTAAGAATGCTGTGGAGGCCGTTCCGCAAGAGGGCGGTGAAGTGATCATTACCACGGCCTACTGGCACGGTGTTCGGTTCGCAGTTTCCGGCGGACAATCTCGTGTGCATCTGCCGCTGGTTATTCTGGTGCAGGATAACGGCGACGGGATTTCAGAGGACATCAAGGCGCATCTGTTCGAGCCATTTGTTTCGTCCAAGCCGTCCGGAAAGGGGTTGGGGCTGCCACTGGTTGCCAAGATCATTGGTGATCATGGCGGGGTAATTGAATTCGAAAGCCAACCCCAGAGAACGATGTTCCGGGTCATGTTGCCCATGTTTACGCCACCGAGGGAACATCCATGACGGCCGCAACCATCCTCGTGGCCGACGACGATCCCAGTATTCGCATGGTCGTGGGGCAGGCGTTGGAGAGGGCGGGCTATGAAGTTCGAATCACCAGCAACGCGACGACATTGTGGCATTGGATTAGCGACGGCCAAGGCGACGTGGTCATAACCGATGTGGTGATGCCGGACGAGAACGGTCTTGACCTACTTCCCCGCATAAGAAAGCTGCGGCCCGAACTGCGTGTTGTTGTAATGAGCGCGCGAAACACCCTATTGACGGCCGTAAAGGCCAATGAAAGGGGGGCGTTCGAATACCTGCCCAAGCCTTTTGATCTCAAAGAGCTTGTCGGGGTCGTTCGCCGTGCGCTCGAGCCTCCCAAGCCGGACTTGTCCGTTGCGGCGGAAGACGGGGACGTCGCCGAGGAGCAGCTCCCGCTTATCGGGCGGTCTCCGGCCATGCAAGAAATCTACCGAACGCTGGCTCGTTTGATGGGAACGGATCTGACGGTTCTGATCACCGGTGAGTCGGGGACTGGCAAGGAGTTGGTCGCCCGTGCTCTCCATGACTATGGTCGACGCCGTAACGGCCCGTTCGTGCCCATAAACATGGCCGCAATTCCTCGTGAGCTTATCGAAAGCGAATTATTTGGCCACGAAAAGGGGGCTTTCACCGGCGCGACTCAGAGAAGCGCTGGACGATTTGAACAAGCCGAAGGCGGCACCCTTTTCCTGGATGAAATCGGAGACATGCCACCGGAGGCCCAGACGCGGTTGTTGCGGGTCCTACAAGAGGGCGAATACACTACGGTTGGTGGCCGAACAGCCATTCGTGCCGATGTCCGAATCGTGACGGCGACCCATCATGATCTTCTGCAGTTGATCCGGCAGGGGTTGTTTCGCGAGGACCTTTACTTTCGCCTTAACGTTGTTCCCATCAGACTGCCTCCTTTGCGGGAGCGCACTGCCGACATTCCCGAACTCGTTCGCCATTTCATGGCTAAGGCAACATCGGAGGGACTACCTGCAAAACTCATTGACGCCGTCGCGATGGATCGGCTCAAGCGCAATAGGTGGTCGGGCAACGTTCGCGAGCTGGAAAATTTCGTACGCCGGCTGACGGCGTTGTATTCAGAAGAAGTGATCGGGATCGAGGCTATAGAGGCCGAATTGGCGGATGCGTCACCTGTTGCCGCAGAGTCTGAGGGGGATGGATTAGGCCACTCCGTAGAACGCCATCTACGGACTTATTTTAGCGCCCACGGCGACAATGCGCCTGCACCCGGGCTGTTCGATAGAGTTATGCGAGAGGTCGAGAAACCGCTGATAACGCTTACGCTCGAGTCGACACGCGGCAATCAGATTAAGGCGGCGGAAATACTGGGTGTCAATCGCAACACACTTCGAAAGAAAATCCGCGAGCTCAATATTCCCGTGGTTAGAGGCGGGGGAAAATGACCGTCGCCGCCAGGGTGTCGCCCTTGTGGCGGATCGCTGCGCGATTAAGGCGGTGGTCGAGGCGTGTTCACCTATACCGAAAGCTGGCCTTCGCACTAGCCATAGTGGCGGTCCTTGCCGGAATTGCCACCGTGGCGCCGTGGACCGGAGTGTCCGAGTACGGTCCTGATCCCGACAATGTCCTATACCTGCTGATTCTGGACCTAATTGTCCTTGTTCTCCTGGGCGCTCTGATTGCGTCTCAGTTGGTCAAAGTTTGGCGAGAGCGTCGGCGCGGGATGGCCGGATCCGGTCTGCATGTCCGCATCGTGATGATGTTTAGTCTGGTTGCGGTGACGCCGGCGATCCTGGTGGCTGTTTTTTCCGCGCTGTTTCTCGATATCGGCATCCAAGCGTGGTTCAGTGAGCGTGTGCGCACGGCCGTCGAGTCTTCAGACGCCGTCGCCTATGCCTATCTTCAAGAGCATCGCCAAGGTATTCGCGCCGATGCCTTCGCCATGGCGAATGACCTTAACCGAGAAGCGCCCAATCTGATGCGCGATCCTCAGTTATTCGATCAATTGTTGGCGAACCAAGCCGATTTACGATCTCTCTCCGAAGCCGTGGTCGTCGACGGCACCGGACGCGTGCTTGCTCGATCGCCTTTCAGCTTGACCCTCGAACTAGAACTGGTGCCCTGGGAGGTCATCGAAAAAGCGGCGAAGGGGCAGGTTGTTGTTTTGACCGACAACCGAGATGATCGCGTTCGGGCCGCCGTCAAACTCCGGTCTTTTGTTGATGCATATCTCCTGGTCGGCCGTTTCATCGACCCGGGTGTTTTGGAGAACATCCAGCGGACGGGGGAAGCGGTATCGCAGTTTCGCCATCTTGAAGAACGCCGCGAAGAGATCTTCGTTACATTCGGCATGATTTTCGTTGTTGTCGCCCTTTTGCTGCTCTTGGCGGCGGTTTGGATCGGCCTCACCCTTGCCACTCAAATTTCAGGCCCCGTCAGTGAACTTATTGGGGCGGCGGAAGAAGTGCGGAAAGGGGATCTTGCTGTGCGCGTTGATCCCTCCAAATCGGTGGAAGAGGTCGGTACATTGGGACGGGCGTTCAATCGCATGACGAATCAGCTTCAAAGCCAAAGAGAAGGCTTGATGTTGGCCAATCAGGATCTGGATGAGCGACGCCGGTTTACCGAAACAGTGTTGAGTGGGGTTTCTGCCGGCGTGATCGGTCTTGATGGGGAAGGCATGATCAACTTGCCCAACCGATCCGCTTCCGATTTATTGAGCACGAATCTTGATGCCGCGATCGGATTTTCGTTGCAAACGGTCGTTCCTGAAATGGCAGATTTGTTCACCGACGTTCGGAACCGTCCGGAAAGGCAGGGACAGTCCGAAATAAAGATTGCTCGCGACGGACGCTCGAAAACGCTGATCGTTCGTATCGCCGCCGAACTTGCCGGCGACGAGGCAACGGGATACGTCGTCACATTCGATGATGTTACAGCTTTGGTTTCAGCGCAGCGGAAAGCGGCTTGGGCCGACGTTGCCAGGCGAATCGCCCATGAAATCAAAAACCCGTTGACGCCGATCCAACTTGCATCCGAACGTTTGAAGCGCAAGTACCTGTCAGAGATAAAATCAGATCCCGAGACCTTTGTCGCTTGTACCGACACCATTGTGCGCCAAGTTGAGGATATTGGGCGCATGGTTGACGAATTTTCTTCGTTCGCGCGGATGCCCCAGCCCGAACTAAAGTATGAAAACTTGGGTAAATTGGTGCGCGAGGCCGTGTTCTTAGAACGCAATAGAAGTCCGGATATTCACTTTGACGTTGTATTGCCTGACAACGAGGTCAACTTCCACTGTGACAGCCGACAGATTTCGCAAGCGTTGACGAACATTTTGAAGAACGCTTCCGAAGCCGTGTCCGCCCGGGATACAAGTAGCTCGGAGGACATTGCGCAAGGGCGGGTCACCGTGACCGTTGGCTGTAATCCATCGGGCTCCGGAACCGAAGACCTTGTCCTGACGGTCGAAGATAACGGAATAGGATTGCCCAACGAAAACCGGGACCGCTTGACCGAACCCTATGTTACGACCCGGCTCAAAGGGACGGGGCTTGGTCTGGCGATTGTGAAGAAGATTATGGAGGATCATAATGCGGATCTGATAATTGAGGATCGCGAAGAGGGTGGTGCTCGTGTCTCTATGGTTTTTCATACTCTGCCGGAACAGGCGGGCCGCGAACAACGCAGTAAAACCGAGACACCCACGGAGCCCGAATCCGAGGTCATAAATGTCACCCCACAATTTGGCACCCATGGTTAATCAGATCTAAGCAATGGCTGAGGAAATCCTCATAGTTGACGACGAAGCCGATATCCGGACGATCGTATCCGGCATACTCGACGATGAAGGCTACCAGGCGCGGGAAGCCGCTGACAGCGATGCGGCTTTTGCGGCGATCGAGGCACGCCGTCCAGGCCTCGTGCTGCTGGATATTTGGCTGCAGGGGAGCCGTCTTGATGGGATCGGTATTCTCAGGCAACTGAAGAGCGAGCACCCGACAGTTCCCGTTGTCATGATGAGCGGCCATGGCACGATCGAGACCGCCGTGCAGGCAATACAACTGGGAGCCTACGATTTCATCGAAAAACCGTTCAAAGCGGACCGGATGATCTTGATTGTCAACCGGGCGATCGAGGCGGCGAAACTTAAGCGTGAGAACGAGGAACTTCGGGTTCTGGCCGGTTCCTCGAGCGACTTGGTGGGGCAGTCGACGGTGATCAGCCAGTTGCGCCAAGCCATCGAACGTGTCGCTCCCACGAATAGCCGTGTGCTTATCTCCGGGCCGGCCGGCTCGGGCAAGGAAGTCGTGGCGCGAATTCTGCATCTCGAGTCCAGGCGCGCCTCCGGGCCATTTGTCGTCATTAATTGCGCGTCCATGGCGCCCGATCGGATGGAAATCGAGTTGTTCGGTGTCGATGGTGCCGCCGGCGCCGGGGATCCGTCGTTGCGCAAGGTTGGAACCTTTGAGGCCGCTCACAATGGCACTCTCCTTCTTGACGAAGTTGCGGACATGCCCTTGGAGACGCAGGGAAAGATTGTCCGGGTCCTCCAGGAACAAGTTTTCGAGCGGGTCGGCGGCGGCTCCCGGGTGGAGGTGGATGTCCGCGTAGTGGCGTCGACGACCCGCGATTTGAGAGAAGAAATCCAGGCTGGCCGTTTTCGAGAGGATCTCTTTTTCCGGTTGAGCGTCGTGCCGCTAAAGGTGCCATCGCTTACCGAGCGCCGCGATGATATCCCCCTGCTAGCCCGATATTTCATGGGGCGCGCCGCGGAGGCTTCGGGCCAGCGGCCGAGAGAACTGAGCGAAGATGCGCTTGCGGCGCTTCAGTCCTACGAATGGGCGGGCAACGTCCGCGAATTGCGCAACATTATCGAGCGATTGCTGATCATGGCGCCGGGCGAATCCGGCGAGGGTATCCGCGCCGATATGCTGCCTCCAGAGTTCGACGCAAAATTTTCGGCGGCGAGTCGATCCGACAGAGGGGGTGAGGTGATGGGCTTGCCCTTGAGAGATGCACGGGAAATATTTGAGCGTGAATATCTCATGGCCCAGGTGACGCGATTTGGCGGCAACATATCCCGGACTGCGGCTTTTGTCGGAATGGAGCGCTCCGCGCTTCACCGGAAACTGAAGTCCCTCGGTATTCATCACGAAGAAAAACCACGCGTGTCCGGAGGCTGATGTTCAGCCCTTCATTCGTGACACAAAGGCAAAAGAGCCCATCCGACAATGAAAATTATCATTTGTGGCGCCGGTCAGGTTGGCTTCAATATCGCCCGCCACCTTGCCATGGAAAACAACGACGTCACCGTCATTGATCAGTCGCCGGAATTGATCAGGAGGGTCAACGACAGCCTCGACGCGCAGGGCATTGTTGGTCATGCCTCGCGGCCCGATGTTCTGGAGCGGGCTGGCGCCGAGGACTCTGACATGATTATCGCGGTTACCCAAGGCGACGAAACCAATATGGTGGCTTGCCAGGTCGCTCATTCCCTGTTTGAGGTGCCGATTAAGATCGCTCGGGTCCGTCACCAGAGTTACCTCGATCCGGCGTGGGCCAACCTGTTCTCGCGCGACCACATGCCCATCGACGTGATCATCTCGCCTGAAATCGAGGTTTCGAGGGCGGTTTCCCGCCGCCTCAAGGTCCCTGGGGCGTTTGAAATGATCCCCTTGGTGGACGACAAGGTACGGCTGCTGGGGGTACGGTGCGACGCCAATTGCCCGTTGGTGGACACGCCGCTCAAGCAGTTGGCTCAATTGTTCCCCGACTTGAACTTGGTGGTTGTCGGGCTGCTGCGCGACAATCATCCGCTCAAGTTGTCCGGGAACGATCACATGCTCGTTGGTGATGATGTCTACTTTGTTGTGGAAACAAGTCAGCTGCCGCGCGCGATGGCGGCATTCGGGCACGAGGAGCCCGAAGCCAAGCGGTTGCTGATCTGCGGCGGTGGCAATATCGCCCTGTTGCTGGCGCAGGAAATCGAGCGGGAGTACCCGTGGATCAGTGCAAAGGTGGTTGAGGCCAGTGCCGACCGCGCGGCCGTTGTGGCCAGCATTCTCAGTGGCACTGTCGTCCTGCATGGGGATGTTCTCGACCCTGAAATCCTCGATGAAGCCAATGTATCGATGACAGATACGGTGGTCGCGGTCACCGACGACGACGAAACCAATATCTTGGCGTCGCTGCTTGCAAAACGCCATGGGGCGCGACGGGCCATTACGCTGCTGAACAAGGGAACATACGAACCTCTCATCACAACCCTTGGCATCGATGTCATCGTGAGCCCCCGTAATATTACGGCTTCGACCATTCTTCAGCACGTACGGCGCGGCAACATTCACGCGGTTCATACCTTGAGAGAGGGTTTCGGCGAGCTTATCGAAGCGGAGGCGCTCGATACCTCGAGCCTCGTCGGCAAGCCTCTCAAGGAGGTCAAGCTGCCGAACCGGGTGATGATCGGAGCGTTGGTCCGGGGTGGCGAAGTTGTGACCCCTCGCGGCAACACGGTTATTCACGACAAGGATCGGGTCGTCTTGTTCGCCGCCGCGGAGTCTGTGCGAAAGGTCGAGAAGCTTTTCTCTGTTCGTTTGGAGTATTTCTGACGTAAGGAGTTGGAATTGAGCCGCATCGCTTACGTCAACGGCCGCTACCTGCCACATGCTTTGGCTGGCGTTCACGTGGAGGATCGTGGATTCCAGTTCGCCGACGGCGTTTATGAAGTGATCGCCGTGCAAGGCGGGCGCTTCGTGGACGAAGGCCATCACCTGAACCGATTGGACCGGTCGCTAACCGAGATTCGGATGGCGTGGCCGATGAGCCGGCGATCCATGCGGTTGGTGATGCGCGAGGTCATCCGCCGAAATCGAATTTTCCGCCGCGGCATCATTTATATTCAGGTGACCCGCGGCGCCGCGCCTCGTAACTTCGCATTTCCCGCGTCCGTCGAGAGTTCCCTGGTAATGACGGCGCGAACGCTACCGCCGCTGGACCCCGCCGCCATGCGCGAGGGTGTAAGCGTCATCATCGTCCCCGACCGCCGATGGCCACGGAGGGACATAAAATCGGTCTCCCTGCTGCCGAATGTTCTAGCTAAGCAGCAGGCCGTTGATCACAAAGCATTCGAAGCGTGGCAGGTGGATGATGACGGCGTGATTACCGAAGGAACGTCGTCGAACGCATGGATTGTCACGGCGGAGGGTGAGCTGGTCACCCGCCGTGCCGACACCGCTATTTTGAGCGGCGTTACCCGGCGTATGATAATGGCGATCTGTGCCGAGCACGGCGTCACCTTTGCGGAGAAAGGTTTCACCGTCGATCAGGCGAAAAGCGCTCGAGAGGCCTTTCTCACCAGCACCACCGCGCTGGTCACTCCCGTTGTGCATATTGATGGCGACAGTATCGGAGGTGGCGAGATCGGCCCCATAACGGAACGGCTATTGGCATTTTACCTTGATCACATGCTGAAGCCGCAAGACCAATATCTATGACCGTGCCCAAAGGGTCTTATGCGGCAGGATTGCGAAGGCTGGAACGTCCGAAGGCGATCCTGTTCGATTGGGACAACACGCTGATCGACAGTTGGCATACGATCCATGATGCGCAAAACCACACAATGCAGGCATTTGGCCTGGAAGCTTGGACCCTCGAGCAAACACGCGAGCGCGTCCGCGGCTCCATGCGTGATTCGTACCCCGAAATGTTCGGCGAGCGATGGCAGGAGGCGGGCGAGGTATTTTACGCCCGTTTCTCCGAGAGGCACCTCGACACCCTGACACCATTGCCCGGTGCGTTTGAACTCTTGGAGCGATTGGCAGCCATGGAAATTTACATGGGGGTGGTTAGCAACAAAAAGGGTGACTATGTCAGAAAGGAAGCAGAACACCTCGGGTGGAGTTCTTTTTTTGGACGCATTATTGGTGCATTCGATGCTTCGAGGGACAAACCGGCTAAGGAGCCAGTTGACATGGCGCTGACAGGTAGCGGTATCGAGGCAGGAAACACCGTTTGGTTTGCGGGTGATGCCGACATTGACCTCCATTGCGCGATAAATGCGAATTGCGTACCAATACTGTTGCGGGAGACGGGCCCGGGGCCGCATGAATTCGTTGTTCATCCGCCGGTCTTACACGTCAATAGCTGCAAGACGCTTTTAAAGGTGGTGATGAGCCTGTAACCTCATTACACTCTCAGGAATAAATCGTCTCGCTTACCAGAGGGTAACGCTACACGGGGGGGGAGTGAGGCAATAACAGCATGTCTGGCGACTAAACGGGAATCTTGTCTCGCCCCGAAGACAAGGGCCGTGAGGGAATAAAAAAAGAGAGGTTATTCCAATGTCCTCTGAAAAATCACAAAATGTGCAGGACGTCTTTCTCAATAATATACGTAAGAACAAGACGCCTGTGACGATTTTTCTCGTTAACGGGGTCAAGTTGCAGGGTATCGTAACGTGGTTTGACCAGTTTTCGGTCTTGCTGCGACGCGATGGCCACACCCAACTTGTTTATAAACATGCCATTTCGACGGTTATGCCATCGCTTCCGGTTCAGTTGTTCGAGCCCGAGAAAGAAAGTGGTGCTCCGTCGGCGTAGTTCGGCGCCGAGACAGGTTTTCCGTGGCTGAGTTCTATTCTGATCGGCAGAACGATGATCGCTGTGTCGTTGTTCATCCTCGGTTGCGGCGAGATACCGCTGAGGCGGCACGGAGCGGCGAGGCCCAGCTTGACGAAGCTGTCGGTCTGGTGCGCGCCATCGATCTGACGATTGCCCATGCCGAAGTGATACCGGTCCCGACGGTCAAACGCGGAACCTTCTTCGGCGAGGGCGTCGTTGAGCGTCTGCTGGCGGTGATCGAAGACGTCTGGCATGGCGGCGCCGAGAATAGTGGCGAGCACCCGGTCATCGTGGTCGTCAATGCTGCGCTCTCGCCGGTTCAGCAGCGCAACCTCGAAAAGGCCTGGAACTGTAAAGTCATTGATCGCACCGGACTGATTCTCGAGATTTTCGGGGAACGGGCTCGCACTTCCGAAGGGCGCCTCCAAGTAGAGTTGGCGGCCCTAATTTATCAGCGGAGCCGGCTGGTGAGGAGCTGGACCCACCTGGAGCGTCAGCGTGGCGGCGCCGGGTTCATGGGCGGACCGGGCGAGGCGCAAATCGAAACTGACCGGCGGTTGATCAATGATCGGATTACCCGTCTGCGGCGCCGGCTGAAAGATGTCCGGCGCACCCGCGACCTACACAGGCGCGCACGGCGCCGGGTGCCTTATCCGATCATTGCCTTGGTGGGGTATACCAATGCCGGCAAATCGACCCTGTTCAACCACCTGACCAGCGCCACCGTGGCGGCTCGTGACCAGTTGTTCGCAACCCTTGACCCTACCATGCGCGCGCTGGACCTGCCGTCTGGCCGCAAAGTGATCTTGTCCGACACGGTCGGGTTCATTTCAGACCTACCGCATGAATTAGTGGAGGCGTTCCATGCAACCTTGGAAGAGGTCATAGAGGCCGACATCGTGGCCCACGTTCGGGACATATCACACCCGGAAACGGAGCAGCAAAAGCAGGATGTGGGAGCGGTGCTCCGCGACATGGACCTGGATGAAGCCGTGGCGGACAACCTGATCGAAGTCCTCAACAAGATAGATCTGGCTTCCCCGGATGATTTGGCTCCCTTAGCCAACCAAGTTGTCCGAAAGAATAAGGCGGCGGTGCTGATTTCGGCGAAAACGGGAGCAGGGTGCGACACCCTTCTCAAGCTATTCGACGAGCGGCTCGGTGCGAGTAGGCAGACGCACACCGTGTCCCTCAAACCCGCCGACGGCGCGGCGCTGTCATGGCTCTACGACCACGGTGAGGTGCTGGAACGCGAGGATACAGAGAGTGATGTCCGGCTGAGAGTTCGGTTGGAGCCCGCCGACGCCGCCCGTTTCACAAGCCCTGACTTCTTGCCGGGACCTTCGCCTTCCACGCATGGCCGGCGGTTGAGGCCTTCTCTCGATGATTGAACCCTGGAATCACTCCTTTTCAGTTTGCGGCGGCTGCTTCTGCCCGTAAACTTGCGGCCATGGCGCGGGCACACCTTCAACAGAAATGGCGGAAAAAGAATCGGTTGGTGAAGCGCCAACTCAACGTCATGGCGCGTCAGCACACGCATGAAGCGCTCGAATCCGTGGCGACAGCCTATGGTCTTCGAGGAAAAGGCGAAGCAGTAGCGTTCGCGTGCTTCGTTGTCCGGGCGCTGATCCAAAGGGCGGAGTACAGCGCCGAGGCGGCACGGCTGCTTGAGGATCTCGCCGTCGGTTATCACGACAATCGTGACATTCACTCCACTTGACCCCGGGGGAAAATAATCTTACCCCTCTAGGGCGGAACGCGACGATCAGTCTCGCGCCTCATCCCGTTCTTATACCAAAACGATGTTATGATTATCCCGGACACAGAGCAGGTTGCCCAGATCATCCGTGAGGTGGCGGCAGAGGAGATCATGCCGCGTTTCCGTAAACTGGCCGATCACGAAGTCTCTCACAAACAAAACCCGGGCGATCTCGTCACCATAGCCGATATCGAGTCGGAACGGCGTTTGAGCGAACGGCTCACGCGGCTGGCTCCCGATACGGTCGTCGTGGGAGAGGAGGGCACCGACGCCGATCCGTCACTGCTCTTGGCCCTGAACGGCGATCGCCCAGCGTGGGTTGTGGACCCTGTTGACGGAACCGCCAACTTCGCAAAGGGGAAAGCGTGTTTCGCGGTCATCGTCGGCTACTGCCGGGGTGGCAAGACCTTGGCGGGCTGGATTTTCGATCCGATAACAGATTGTATGGCTTGGGCGGTTGCCGGGCAGGGCGCGTGGCTCAGCGGACCCAAGGGCACAAGAAGGCTGGAGGTCGCGCCCCCTCAGGACGTTTTTCACATGACCGGCTCTCTGGGCTACCGGCTTGCCTCGCAGATTCGCAAAAAACGGCAAACCGGTCTCGAGCCCGTGCCGGGAAACATCATCCGCTACGGTTGTACGGGACGCGAATATATGGATCTTGCGCGCGGCCTTCTCGATTTTGCCCAATACACCCGGCTGAAGCCCTGGGATCATGCTGCGGGAATCCTCATTCATGCGGAGGCCGGCGGTTACAGCCGGATGACCGATACGGGTCTCCCCTACCGTCCGGAGCCCCGCGTGCAGCGCAACACCGTCCTCGTTGCCCGTGATAAAGCGTGCTGGACCGATCTCCTGTCGGCGCTTATGCCCTGATCCACCGCAGACAGCCACGGAAGTCGGCGACGCGGCAGTCTCAGCGCCGAAGAGAACCGGTTTCGGTGGTGGCGAGGCCAAGCCGATCGGCGAGAATGCGAACGATAACCGCATGGAATGCCGCGCAGAGGTCTGGCTCGTTGCGTTCCATCTCCATGAGCGCGGTTTTTGAAAGCCGATAGACGCGGGACGGCTCGTCGGCGACCACATTGGCGGTGCGTGTCTGATCACGGTAGAGGCCCATCTCGCCAACCACCGTAAAGGCGGTGGTGCTACGCAGGCGAACGGCATCGGTATTTTGGCGATCAAGCATGACGCTGACGCGTCCAGAGCACACGATATAAAGTGAGTCGGCGGGGTCGCCCCGATGAAACAGGATGGCGCCGGGCTCGAG